>CAZUFQ010000249.1:0-8640 GCA_964618735.1 uncultured Enterobacteriaceae bacterium | reverse complement strand
CGTTTCGCTGCGCCGGACCAAGTTGTCCCAATTCCTCAAAGAATTCCTCACCTGCAGCGCGCGTCTGGTAGCGTTCGTATTGAAGGGGGGAATTCCCCCAACTTTCAGCCAGGTCTGGGTTGATTTTCAACGTGCATCTCAGCGCGAGTTCATCTATCCACGCGATAACAGCAAAGCATGCCTTTTCATAAGAATCTTCTCGCGACACACCGCGTCGATAGGCGCGGAGGTTCTCAAGCAAGCGATTGACGTCTTCACGAATGTGCTGAAATGAACGTCTTTGCAAAGCGGGAGTCTGAGCGAAGAGCAACCCATAAGCAAACAGAGGAGTGAAAATCTCGCGTAAGCTTCCTTCCATACTCTGCTCTTATTTGCTTTTGCCTAAGACCGTGAACAAGTGGATCTCGGTATCTGGGGAAAGCGAGGGAGAGTTAATGGCAATATTGGCCTTGGTTATGTCCTCTCCTCCCATGATCGCCTTCCAATGCCTGGATGTTTTTGCTTGCTGATTGATAACAAAGTACTTATATCGATCGTGCATCGGTAGTTCGGGAGGAAGACCTTCTGGCTGTTCAAGCTTCAAACCGCGTACGAACGGGCCGGCAAGATTGGGCATCTCTTCTTTAGAGGTGATTTTTCCTGTGTCCTGGAGAAGGGGCAACAACTCCTTGTATGACCGATCATCTTTCAGCGCGAGATAATGTAAGTTGTCATTAGTAAAAAGGTCGTGGGTCAGGTCGGCAGTGAAGTATTTCCCGTCGTAGCGCAGCACGGTATCTCGTATGCGCTCTGGTTCGGGTTCTGGGGCTGTCAGCCTATCAAGGAACTGAGTGATACGTTCAATCGCCGGTAGGAAACAGCGCCGCAAATTTTCGTGATCGTAGGGAGGGAGTTCCTTATTTTCTCCCCACACGTCAAGAGCAGCTCGTGACGCCGAAAATGTTGAAAGTTCACTGACCAACTGTCGGAGCCAGATATACACAAGATGAGGATGCAGGACATCTTGTTGTTCTACAACGTGATGAAGAAGAGGAATGTATCGATTGAGTATTTGCAGCGCCAAGAAAGCCGTGAGCTCTTTTGTGCCGAGGCCGACAAGCCCTCCGCCCTGTTGACGTTGGTGCTGGGTTAACTCTTGTCGTTTGGACGTTAAACGGTCTCGGATTTCCGTGGTTAGCGTAGCAAGAACCGGAGAAGATTGCACGGTGAGACAAGGAGAAATGTAGTCTTTTGACAACATCCACCGTTGTTTTTCCGTAGCCGCAGGAACAATTTCAGCAATTTTGACGACTTCGTGGTCAGAAGACGGCGGAGAACCAAAGAAGAGATGCATTTCGTAAACAAGATATTGGAGAGGAGCAGTCTGCTCTTTGCCGTCATAGAGATCTGCGACCGATGACTCTTTGCGAACGAAGCGTCCAAGTCCTCTGCTTGCACGCTCCCTTCCATCACCCCCTCCGGAGATTGCGTCGGGCTGTAGATTGCTCTCGCCGGGCTGCAATTTTTGTATTCCCAGGTACACAGCCAGCGGTCGCTCGTTCGTAGGGAGATCGTGTTCGAAAGAACGGGCCTCTAGCCTAGTATTCCCTGACTGATCCTGACTAAAACGTAAAACCGTTCCATCCCACGTTACCACTTCACACTGTGTCACTTCGAAGCGAAGAGTTTGAAGAGCTTCTCCATTAATGACAAGGGATTTTACACCCCAGCAAAAGGGAAGAAACAAACGGAGACAGTGGCGCAGTAGAGCATCGTGGTACCCATCTTGTTGTTGGAAGTGTTGAGGGAGAAGGAACATACCCTGACCCCAGAAGACGGGACGTAACATCTCCATCGCAATCCTCTCACTTTCTGTGCATTTTCGGGCTCCAGCCGACAATGGATCGTATTTATTGCGTTGCCTCGTGAAAAGGTACTAGCAGCGAATGTTACCTAACTCGAACCGGAATGAAAAGCCTTTGCTAAATGACCGTTAATGTTGAAAACGCCAGGAGCAAGACCTTTGCATTTTTCGCTTTACTTTCTAGAGATCTCAGTGTAAGGGGAAAAGAGAAAGAAATCTGCATGGCGACGTAAGGGAGGAAATAGAGCAACTCTTTAGGCGATCTATCATCCGACCACTATTTACAGAAATGACTCGTACTGGTTAGACGGCCAGATGTCGGCGTTCTCTGTTGTCCGCTTGAGTAACACCATGACTGTTGAAGAATTGTTCCATGCCGGCAATCTATTCGCTGCAATCGAGCAAAGTAACAATGAGGTGAAAACTCATCCTGCCGATACGCGGCTGCGGAGTTTTCTTTTTTACCTGCTCTGCTTTGCTGGAGACTATCAGCGCGCTGAGCGTCAACTCGACGTCATTGCTCATCAGGATACCACAGCGGAAATAGGCGCACAGGTCTATCGCAATATCCTCATCGCGGAACAGGCCCGTTGGCAGCTATTTTCGCATGGACTACCGCCGAAGTTTTTAGCCGATCCTCCTCCGTATGCGCGACTGCACCTAGAGGCAATTACCCAACTGCGCGAGAACAAACCAGTAAAAGCGCGGTCGCTCTTGGAGGAGGCTGCCGAGGTATGGCCACAACTAACGGGGGAGGTGAATGGTCAACCGTTCTCCGATCTCCAGGATGCTGATGCCTTTTTCGGCCCCTTTCTGGAAGTCATTACGCAGGATACGTACGTGTGGCTGCCGTTTGAGCAAATCCATCATCTACAGATTCCTCTTCCCAAAACGCCAAGCGACCTGCTCTGGCCTCAGGTCACCATCGAAATGCGCGATGGAGTACAGGGAGAAATGTTTGTCCCCGTTCTGTATACAGGATCAAGTGATCATGCAGATGAGCGCGTGAAGTTGGGAAGGATGACGGACTGGAGAGATGTTGGAGAAGAGTTAGCGCGCGGAATGGGACAACATCTTTTTCTTGTCGATGGTGAAGAGAAAGCGCTGCTCGAGATCAGAGAGATCAAATTTGACATACGTGCTGCCGAAAGTGAGACGTAAGAGAGGCAATATGTCATTACCTGTTTTGGACTTCGAGAAACTTCTGACTCCTATCTCGGGGGAGAATCCAGCAGGGAAGTATATTCGAGGAGACATTGTTACATACGACAATCAGCAAACCACGTACTACGGCGCTATTGATAAGGCCCGTTCAATTGCAATTGGAGTGAGAGAGAAGAGAGCGACTGAAGATAAAGAAGCGCCTGCTCTTTCGGCAAAGGCTGCCGCGTGGTCTGGAGTAATAAAGTTGACTGTCGATGCCCTTGAGACAAAAACAAAAGACTTACATGTGGCTGCTTTCCTGGTTGATGCGTTGGTGAATCGCTCTGGTTTTGCCGGACTCCGTGATGGTCTCCGTCTACTAAAGGAACTCCAGGGCCGCTTCTGGCGGCATTTGTATCCCGGAGTGGAGGAGAGCAGTATCGACCTGGAGCATCGTCGAGGACCACTGGTATGGTTAAACACGAATCTGCCCATTTCTCTTCGACAGGCGCCGGTTGTACAGTCTGAAGACAAAGGTTGGTCGTGGTGGGACTGGGATCGCGCCTCTAATCAAGCAAATGCAGAGGCTCTCAAGCAATTTGAGCAAGTAAAAACGGCGACGCCACGATTAGAGTGCGAAGAACTCTTGACTGACATACATCAGAGTTTGCAAGAGTACGAACAGCTTGACCAAATAGTCGAGGAGAAATTCGGTGAGCTGTGCCATTCTGAAACGTATCTCGCCCAGATCATAGAGAACGAAGAGCTAGACCCAGACAGCGAGACCCATCGGCAAAAGGCTGTCCGGTTAGCAACAACGAAAATCCCACAACTGTCAGGCATCAAGGAGACAATTGAGCAGTGCCAGGCATTGGTCGAGCAGATCGTTGAAGAAAAGAGGCAGAAAGATCCTACATATCAGAAGGAATCGGAGCAAAAGCCGGAAATTTCTCGTCCTATAAAAGAAGAGTTGCCTAAAACACTTGACAAGGCGATTTCTCAGAAAAGTGGAGAACACATTGAACCGCAGAGCCGCGCCGACGCCCTTCTGAGACTCGATGCTGTGGCGAAATATTTTCGCAGAACTGAACCTCATAGTCCTATTCCGTACCTTATCGAACGGGCGATCCGTTGGGGAGGGATGAACCTGGGGCAATGGATGCAAGATGTTATGGGAGACGAAGAGAGTGTCCCAACTCAACTACGTGAAACGCTAGGGTTGAATAAAAAAAGGCAGGAGAGTGAGTAGCAACGAGCTGTGACGTCATCCGCATGAGGAGGATTGTTCATGCCAGAGAGCATTCACAAAAAACTTGGCCGCGTGCGGCCGCCACGGGTTCATATTATTTATGAAGTTACTACTGAAGGTGCAATCAGGAGGAAAGAGCTTCCGTTTGTCGTCGGCGTACTGGCGGATCTTTCAGGAAAACCGGACAAGCCGCTGCCTCCGCTTACAAGTCCAAGGCGGAAATTTGTCGATATCGATCGGGATAATTTTCATGAGGTGCTAGCCAGCGTAGAACCGCGCCTTGCCTTCCGTGTCAATAATAAACTCATTGATGGGGCCAATGACAAATTGCCAGTGGAGCTGCGTTTCAAACATCTTGATGATTTTGCCCCTGATCAGGTCGTTCAACAGGTGAGGCCACTCAGAGAACTACTTGAGATCCGCTCACGACTCGACGGACTCCTGGCGAAGATTGACGGAAAAGAAGATGCGAATACGCTGCTGAAAGAGATTATTAACAACGAAGAGAAGCTACGGCAGCTTGCACAGGAGGCTCGTGAGGCGGAGGAACAGTCGTCGAGTCAAGGAGTGACACCTGAGCCTGAAGGAGGAAAACAATGAGCAACGGCGCCCAACAGACCCGAACAGGAACGGCAGTAACAGTCCAGCAGGAGGAGAGTCTCCTTGACAAGGTTCTCGCCGTACCAGGTGTTAGTCGTACTGAAGAACAACGTGTGCAATCGCGGAAAGAGATCGCGACACTCGCTGAAGAAGTGCTTAAAGATGTACCACGTTATTCGAAGGATTTTGAGGTAGGAATTAAGCTACGGATCGCAGAGCTTGATAAGCTCATCTCCAGGCAACTCAATGAAATCATGCACGCCCCGGAGTTCCAGAAACTTGAAGCGTCTTGGCGGGGGTTGCATTATTTAGTCGACAAAACCGAGACAAGTCCGCTGCTTAAAATCAAGGTGTTGAATGTTCCCCAAAATGAGTTGCTCAAAGACCTGGAACGTGCAGTTGAATTTGACCAGAGTGCAACCTTTAAGAAAGTCCATGACGAGGGATTCGGCGCGATAGGGGGGACGCCCTTTGGGGCGCTCATTGGGGACTACGAATTTAGCAGTCACCTGCAAGATATGGAGTTGTTGGAGAAGATGTCGAGTGTGGCAGCGGCTGCCCATGCGCCGTTTATTGCCGCCGCTGCTCCTGAGCTTTTTAATCTCGACAGCTTTTCCGAATTGAGTGAACCGCGTGACTTAGCTAAAATTTTTGATGGAAAAGAAGCCGGCTATATCAAGTGGCGGGCGTTTCGCGAGGCTCCTGACTCACGCTATGTCGGGCTGACAGCGCCCCACATCTTAATGCGGCTGCCGTATGGCCGAGAGACGAAACCGGTTGAAACATTTAATTTCGAAGAGGACGTGGATGGGAAAGACCATAAGAAGTTTCTCTGGGGCAATGCAGCATATGCCTTGGCTACGCGCCGGACGAATGCGTTTGCGCTGTATGGCTGGTGCACCGCCATTCGCGGGTTGGAAGGAGGAGGGATAGTCGAAGGGTTGCCAACATATACGTTTCGAACTGATGACGGCGATATCGCGCTCACGTGCCCAACTGAGGTTGCTATCACCCATCGCCGGGACAATGAGCTGTCAAACCTTGGTTTCATTCCTCTCGACCACTATCAGGGGACTGATTACGCCGTGTTTCCTGGAGTGCAATCGTGTCACAAACCGGAAAATTATGGCAACAAGGCGGCGAATGCGAATGCCAATGCCTATCTGTCCGTGCAGTTGCAGTATATGTTCGCAACCTGCCGGTTCGCCCATTATCTGAAATCAATTTGCTTCGATAAAGTCGGGACCTTCATGACAGCGAAGAACTGCGAAGATTTCCTGAATAAGTGGATTTCTGACTACGTACTAGAGGACGATAATGCTGGGCAGGATCTCAAAGCGCAGTATCCCTTGCGCGAGGCGCGCGTTGACGTGAGTGAGGTGCCGGGAAAGCCAGGAGTGTATAAGGCGGTAGCGTTTCTCAGGCCGCATTATCAACTAGACGCTATTACCGTGGCCTTGAGCCTGGTGGCGGAGGTGCCGGCAAGGCAGCAAAGCTAACCTAAAACATGTTGGTGGTATCACATCATAGACGAGTTCTAACAGAATAACATAATGTGAGTTATAAGGAGGTTTACTATGGGGACGAATGCATTCTGTAAAATGGATGGCATCGAAGGAGACAGCTCAATCGAAGGATTCGAAAAACAAATCGAGGTTATTCGTTGGAATCACAAAGTGACCCAGCCGACGTCGGTTCCGAGTGGACGGGGAAGTTTAACGGTTTCTTCCACGAGCCATTCAGAGTTTCAGATTGTGAAGCAGATGGACAAAGCCTCACCAAAACTCTTGCTGCATGCCTCGAATGGGGAGCATATCCCCAAAGTGGAGATCACGCTCTGTCGTGCGGCCGGCAATAAGCCCGTGCAGTACATGAAGTATGAACTCGAAGATGTCATCGTCTCGACATATCAGCCGATCTCCGATGAGACAGGCGATGGCCTACCAGAAGAAAGTGTCGGACTGACATACGGGAAAATTAAAGCAACGTACAAAGCAACAGATACCACCGGGAAAGAGACGGGAAACGTGGCGGCTGAGGTGGATCTGCGCAAGGGAAAAACCCAGTAACCCCGCCGGGTGAAAATGCGCAGTGCGGTTTACGACAATCTGTGTCTGGATTGCACTGCTGACAGGTGGCCGGCAAACAGCCACGATGCTGCTGTCATTTACACGTCCCGAGGAGAGATGTTATGCGTCGGGTTGACCAGGAGCCTGAAATTCTGCCTTCGATTCTCGATCGACTTGTGGATGGAAAAGCAGCCCAGACGTTAGAAGAGTTGAAACGGTCGGTCGCACGAGATTTGGAAGCCTTGCTGAACACCTGCCATGGGCTCCAACGCGAGGTGGTAGATGCCATTCCTCGCTCTGCCGCCATCCGACACTCTCTGTTGACGTATGGTCTTCCTGATTTCACTTCTTTCAACCGTAATAATAAGAATGACTGGAGAGTCCTCTGTAGAGAAATAGAAGAAGCTGTGCGTATTTTTGAGCCCCGGCTTGATGGGATCTCTGTGACTCTAGAAACGCCACAGGCTGAGAAGCTCACGCTCCGCTTTGCTATCAAAGCAAGTCTCCTGATCGAGCCCCTTCCTGAAAATGTCGTTTTCAATGCAGCCTGGCAGTTCGAGCCGCCAGAAGCAAAGGAAGAAGGAAGTGCTTATGGCAAGTTCGTCGTGCGAGGATGAGGCTAATGGCTAACGACCAACGGAAGGCTTCTGAGGAGCTGCGCGATTACTACGAGCAAGAATTAACTTTCCTGGCGCAGATAGGAGAGGAATTTGCCAGGAAGTATCCTCGGATTGCTGATCATCTCCAACTCAAAACTGACACCAAAGATCCCCACGTCGAGCGGTTAATCCAAGCGGTTGCGTTTCTTTCTGCTCGCGTGCGGCACAAACTCGACGATGAATTTCCTGAAATTACTAACGCACTCCTCAGTGTCCTCTACCCTCACTATCTTGCTCCTATTCCATCTCTCGCCATCGCCCAGTTTGCGCCAGATCCTTTCCAAGGGAAGTTGACGAGTGGACATCTCCTCAAACAGGGAACATTGCTATACACGACGCAAAGCATTAACGAAACACAGTGCACCTTTCGCACCAGTTATCCGGTCACGCTATGGCCTCTGGAAGTGACGGCGGCGCAGTTTGATGCTCCCGATCATCTTGGCCCGGGCCTGAAGGCGGAAGCAGTGCTCCGCCTTGAACTCCGTTGTATGGGTGATACGACATTCGCCGAATTCGAGAAGTTCGATCACCTGCGCTTCTTTTTGCATGGAGAACGCTCACTGCCTTACGTGTTGTACGAACTTCTTTTCAACAATGTTCGTGAGGTTCATCTTCGTTCCGGCCAGGATCAAAAGTCCTTACCATCGTTTAAGCTCGCCTGGCCTGACTGTTTGCGTCCGGTTGGCTTTGAAACTGAAGAGGACATGTTTCCGTATCCCACACGTTCGTTTTCTGGCTATCGCCTGCTGCAAGAATATTTTGCCTTTCCACAAAAGTTTCTCTTTTTTGATCTCTACGGTTTAGACCGTGCTGCCCAGGCTGGCTTCAAAGAGAGACTGGAGATTCTATTCTTCCTCGATCGTAACCCCCGTCTGGATATCTCTAAGGAGCACTTTGCGCTCGGGTGCACTCCAATTGTGAATTTATTTGAACAACTGACCGAGCCGATTGCTTTGAATCAATTCCACACCGAATATCGCGTTGTGCCTGATGTCCGTCGCCAGAGTGCGACGGAAGTCTATGCGATTGAAGAAGTGCTCAGCTTCTCCCCAGACTCTCAGGAGCCCCTTGCTTTTC
>CAZUFQ010000248.1:0-8669 GCA_964618735.1 uncultured Enterobacteriaceae bacterium | reverse complement strand
CGGCTCCACAATAGCCATCTTTTCTTCCATCAACAAATGGGAGACATAACCCAATTTCGTGGCGTTATCACCCTTGATCGCTATGACCAGGTAGACGAGGCGACGTTTGACCCTAAGGCGCGGCTACAGCTCATGGACGATATGCACGTGTGGGCGCAGGTCGTGTTCCCCAACGTGGCGGGCTTTGGTGGTGGATCGGTAGCGAGAACCATCCCAGTCGAAGACCGAGAATTGTGCCTCCGGGTCTATAACGATGCGGTGGCACAATGGGCGTCAGTTGGGAACGGGCGCTTGCGGCCGCAAATTCTCGTGCCGTTCTGGAATATCAAGGCGGCGGCAAAGGAGCTCGAACGGGCGCACGCTCTCGGGTTGCGGGGTGTGGCCGTCACGGCCGCTCCAGAGGCGTGGGGCGAGAACTTACCTGACTACGGAGACCCAGCCTGGGACCCCTTTTGGGAAGTCTGTTCTGCACTCGACCTGCCTATCAGCTTCCACGTCGCCAGCGGACCGTTCACGGAAGGGACTGGTCCCTGGAAGTCGTTTGGCTTTGATCCGGCCAAAGTGTTCCAGGGCTCAGTGGCTGATAGAGGGGCGCGGCATATGGCGCCGGTCGCTGTCGCCGCTACGCTCGCCAGCTTGATGAACTCGCGGCTGATGATCAACCTCATGTACAGCGGCCTGCTTGATCGCTGGCCGAAGCTGAAGTTTCTCTCGATCGAGAGTGGACTCGGATGGATTCCGTTCTTCCTGGAACTCGCCGAGTACCAGTTTGACGAGATGACGCATGGGGATCACTGGGGGTTACAGAAGCGACCGCGCGAATACTTCCGCGATAACTTCTATGTATCGTGGTGGTTTGAGAGCTTCGGGCCGCAGAAGGCGATCGAAGAAGTGGGCGTGAAGAACGCGCTGTTTGAGACCGACTTTCCCCATCCGACCTGCCTCTATCCGGACCCAGTGGCCCATGCGGCCAAGGTGCTGGCGCATCTGCCGTACGCGGACCGTAAGGCCATCCTGCAGGACAATGCCGCCGTGCTCTGGCAGATTCCCACGAACTAGTACGGAGATGCTACGGCGGAGGTGCTTCGTAAGAAGAACGCGAAACGGGGAAACGGGCGAACGGGCGAACGGGCGAACGGGCGAACGGGCGAAAAGGAAGACGTACCAACCGTTTCTTTTTTCTCCCATTGACCCTTTTCCCCATGTCTCCTTTTCGCGTACGTTTCATGGCTGTCAATACATAAGTGACTGTGGTTCAGGCGAAGATTTAATGACAACAACAAAGTGGTGCTGCTATAGCGAACGGCATGAACATGGCAGAGTTATGGGCAAAGCGCGGCAGTCTGCGAGTCGATTCTCCTGACGAGTGGAGGTATTGAGGTGGTGGTGCGCACGATGCAACGCCGCAGTCGGTGTCCGCAGTGTCAGCGGGCAATGCGACGGGTCCACAGTCGGTATCGGCGGCACGTGGCCGACGTGCCAGTGCAGGGGCGGGTGGTACGGCTGCACTGGCACGTGCGCCGGTTTTTTTTGATCGACCGGCGTGTCCGCAACGCGTCTTCTGCGAACGCGTGCCGACGCTGGTGGCCCGCTCCGCGCGCCGCATGGTGCGATTGAGCGCAGCGCTGACGCCAGACCAGCAGGCGTTCGTGGAGCGGTTCTTGATGCTCTGTGCCCCTGCATGCCAGGTGCAGGCGTCGTCCTGGAGTTTGCTCAGCTCTCGCATCAGCGGCAGGACGAGCACTTGCCGGACTGGCTCGTTCGGGCTCAAGCGAGTGGCGTGCCCGAACTGGTCGGCTTTGCCAACGGCGTTGCACGCGATCAGGCCGCCGTGCTGGCCGCGTGTACGTCTCCCTGGAGCAATGGCCAACTCGAAGGCCAGGGCAATCGCTTAAAACTCCTCAAACGCCAAATGTTCGGCCGGGCCAAGTTTGATCTCTTAAAGCTCCGCGTCCTTCATACCATACACAATCACACAGTGAGTGCGAGGCTCAACTCTTACATCACAACTGCGTCTGAACCATTTCTCCGCTGCTATTTCTCCGCAAAATCTGACAACCTTTTGCCGTTAAGTTAGCGTTTTTGTTGCTTTGCCCTCCTAGAGTGAGAGAGGAAGATTTGGGAACTATCGCTTGGATGAGAAATGGAGTCACGCACCCCTCCGTTTGTTTCCGCTCGTCCTTGTGGTACCTCCTGATGAACTTGAAAGGAGTCTGACATGGACACTCAGCCGATCAAACTCTATTTTGATTACAAGAGCCCCTTTGCGTATTTAGCCAAGGATGAGGCCTATCAGTTGGAAGAAGACTACCGGGTGCAGATCGAATGGTTGCCCCATGTGGTCAACATTCCCGAGGTCTACGGGGATCTGCAGACCCGGGACCCGCAGCAGTGGCGCAAGATCCGCTACTCCTACATGGATGCCCGGCGCTGGGCGAACAAACGCGGCCTGGTGGTGCGTGGCCCCCAGAAGATTTTCGATTCGTCGCTGGCGGCGATCGGGATGTTGTATGCCAGGAAGCAGGGCCAGTTTCGTGGCTACCACGATCGGGTGTTTGAGCGGTTCTGGAAGCGAGAACTGGACATCGAAAAGAAGGAGGAGCTTGGGGCGGTCTTGGCGGCAATCGGGGTGGACCCAGCAGGCTTCTTTTCCTACCTGGAAGAGGAAGGCCGCACTGAGCTGGCGGCGATTGCGCAACGTGCGGAGGCGGACGAGGTCTTTGGCGTGCCGATTTTTATTGTCGAAGGAGAGATGTTTTGGGGACATGATCGCATTCCCCTCCTGAAGGAGAAATTGGCGGCCATGGGATTGAAGAAGTGAAAGAAAGACAGAGAGAGAGCTGAGATGAGAACCCATAGGGCTCATAGCTTGTTTCTTCCTCGTCTTTGTATTTTCTCCCGTTCACGATACCTGAGCTTAGCGATGGTGGTCCTCAGACTTGAAACGATACTTATTGATTCCTAACCTAGCAATCTTGGACTCAAGGGTCTGCCGTGGAAGACCGAGTTTCGCCGCTGCACCGGCTGGCCCTGCAATCTACCCGTGACTGTCCGTCAACGCCGCTTCAATCATTACCCTTTCCTGCTTCGCATCCAGGCGGCCGAGTCCCCCAGGCGGAAGGTTCAGCGTCACTTCGCAGGGTAGGTCGGGCTGCAGCCACGTGGCATCGACGGAGAACGTATCGCCCTCGCACAGGATGACCGCCCGTTCAACGATATTCTGCAGCTCGTGAATGTTGCCAGGCCAGTCGTAGGCTTGAAACTGTTCCAAGGCAAGGTCTGTGTCGCAATGCGCCTGAGCTTCTTGCCCGCCTTTTTCGCGTAGCGCTCAATGAAATACTCAACCAGCAATGGAATGTCATCCACGCGCTCGCGCAGGGAGGGGAGCTGAATAGGAAAGACATTAAGCCGGTAGAAGAGATCCTGGCGGAAGCTGCCAGCCGCTACGGCCGTCTGGAGGTCGCAGTTCGTGGCGGCGGGCACGCGCACGTCCACGGGAATCGGGTGGCAGCCGCCGACGCACTCAATTTCCGGTAGTGCGATCTTGGTAATGCTCTGCGTGATGCGTGTCGTAGAAAACCCGCGAATCTCCACGCTGTTAGGGTCCTCCTTTTTCTGGCCAGCATTAATTGGATACCACGACCCATAACTCGATGGCGCCCCCCTCGTTTTCAGCCGACGCCTGGTGCCCTACACCCGTCGTGGAACTACACATCACTATCACTCTCGGATTCTTCTTACCCCTCAAACTCATAATCCGGATCGGCCTCCTCATAGGCTTGTCCGTCTATAATCTCTACCGTCTGCCACGGATCAATTTCGTTCCAGTCTTTGTCACAGATCCGATGTTTACAGGTGAGTTTATCAAGGAAATAATAATCTGCCCGCTGGTAGCGCGAGTTACTCTTGTACTGCGCCTTGACCGACATTTGCATGATGCCCGTGGTATTAGTCCTCGCATCCTCTTGGCGGGCGAGCTCCCACTCCTGCGTGTGCTTGGCGTTAAAATTATGGGTGCCCCACGCAAGATTTCGCCAATCCGCGCCGCTCCCTCCTAAGCGCCCATTGACCAAATGCATGGCAAACGGCTCATTGTCGGACTTCATCGCGTATGCCTCACGGATGCGCTTCCTCCCCTTCGGTTTCACCTGAGGGGAATTGGCGCTCTGACGGCCAATTTGCCCGTCCATGCGGATGGTCAGCTCCGAGGTGACGGCGCGGTTCTCTTCTGGTTTGTATTTAGGACTGCCAATGATTCGGTAGCGTTGTACCGCCTGGCGTGCGCCCGGGCTGTGGCGTCGCGTACCCTGGTCCCCTCGGCTCGCGCGCTGCATGGGATGTGAGGAGTCGGTTTCGCCTCCTCCCTCAGACTGGGGAGTTGCCTGATGCCTTGTTGCTCGCGTCCCCATTACCTCTGCTTCATTTTCCAACCCTTGCACTGCATTGATTGGGACACCGTCTTTCCCCTGCCTCGTCGGTTTCACGCGGCCCTGCGCCTGTTGCACGACATGCCAGGCTTCATGCGGCAGATGCTGTTCTTGCCCAGGGGCAACGTAGATATCGTCGCCTTGCGTGTACGCTAAGGCCTGGAGCTGCGCCGGCTTAGGAGAGTGATAATGGACTGTGACCATGTCCATCGAGAGGCCTGAGAGCGATTCAATGCCAGCGCGCAAGTGGTCAGGCAAGCCACGTTTGTGTTCCGGACTGGCCGGGACGTGAGCCTTCCTTGCCTGACCAAAGAGCTGGCGCACCGCCCGATTGCCAATCGTACGCTGCAGATGCAATACTTCCGTCTGCCGTAATGATCCAGGGGCCACAGTGGCGCGCTGGAGGAGCGGAGCCGCAGGGATAGGCGTGAGCAGGGGGCGAGCGTTTACGCCCGTCAGACCCTGGGTTTGGGAAACGTCCTGCGTGGTGTTTGTTTGTAGGAGTCCTCGACGTGTAAACATGCTTATCCCCTCTCTGTGTTTTGCTCTGTGTGGCCCAGCCCCAACACTCCTGCGACGATCTGCACCGGAGACGCCCAACAATGGAGCAAACCACCGCTTTTCATGGCCCAAGTCGGCTGAGAGGTGAAAAGAGAGTGAGGAGAAAGAGGCTTATCCTTTAACACAGCGATTGCCATAAGGTTGATTTCGTCTCGTCGCCTGCAAAAGCGCAATGTCCTGTTCAGCACCATGTCATATCCTCTCTTCCTCTGCGGTCTCTGACAGGACGGCGGGGGCTCCCCCACTGTCGCGCTCACAAGGCCGCCCCTTGTTGTGCATCGAACCAGTGCTCCTCCATCGCCTGTTCAGGCGGCTAGCATAGCGAAATCACCCTGCGGGGACAACGTGCGCCAAACAGGTCGTTCCCACAGCGTAGTCCTCACGCAGAGGGGACTGCTGGACCAGGAAAAACGGCCTTCGCCTTCTTGGATGATTGGGGTTGACGCGGGGGTGCGCCCATGTTGTCGTTCTCGAAGAATCTGGCTAATGCTATCTGAGGATGAGGTACGTCATCGGCGGTTACCATTGCACTCAGAATGCAGCATTCCCAGGACCGCACCACTGGGAGAGGAGGGAGCTATGCAGGAGGGAAGACCCAGTCGGACGGCGATCGCGGCGGCCCGCATGCGGGCTGCGCACGTGCTGCTGGACGACGAACCGAAGATTTTGCGGGATACGCTTGCCTTGGCACTCAGTGGAGGGGGCGATGCCGCTGCGCTGCGGACCACCATGGATAGGGTGCAAACCGAGATCGCCCAGCACACGACCTCAGCAATTGCACAATCCTTCTTGCGGTACGGGCGAGGACTCGCGGTGTGGCGGAGTCGGTACGTGGAGGACGCACTGGAGCAGGCCCTGCGGCGCGGCCTCACCCAGTACGTTATTCTGGGCGCTGGACTCGATTCGTTTGCCTACCGCCGACCTGAGGGCGCCGAGGGCTTGCGTGTGTTTGAAGTCGATCATCCAGCCACGCAACACTGGAAACGGACCCGCCTGCACGCAGTGGGCATCGATATCCCTCCCACTGTCACCTTTGTACCGCTCGATTTTGAGCAGCAGACGCTCCAGGAAGGACTGCGGGCGGGCGGGTTCCGCCAGGAGGAGCCTGGGGTCTTCTCCTGGTTGGGTGTTACCCCCTACCTGACCGAAGCCGCCATCTGGAGGACGTTGAGAGAGGTCGCGGCCTTGGCGGCAGGAACCGCAATCATCTTCGAGTATGAGGTGCCCGCAGCGTTGCTCGATGCCGAAGGCCAGCGCCTGGAGGCCGCGACCAGAGCATTCGCGACTGCCCGGAGCGAACCCTGGTTCAGCGTGTTCGACCCGTCCTGCCTCCGGGCGCACCTCCACGCCTTAGGGTTTGTGGTCATCGAAGACGTTGGGCCAGAGGAGGCCCACGCGCGCTATTTTGCGGGCCGCAGGGATGGGCTTCGTTCTCTCCCCTTCGCGCACCTCATGCACGCCCAGGTGCGCAGCCGTCATTGAACTGCGTCACCCGATCGTGCCGCATCACATGGGACGCTGCCGGGGAGGCGCCCATGCCGTGATTGCATGAAACGTCCCGGAGAGCATCAAGGAGCCGGGGGAGGCAGGGCGAACGCGTCTAAGCATGAAGAAAGTGGCGGGAGTTCGTCCTGGCGGGAATGGCCATTCCCGCACAAAACGCTCCGACGGTTCCTATAGCAGGCGCTTGTCCGATGGAACACAGATTGCCTTTCGTTCTTCACTCCTCCAGAGAGCAAGCGAGAACAAGGGGATAAGCATGGCAAATGAGCAGCACGTGGCGCTCCTAAAGCAGGGGAGACGGGTCTGGAATGCGTGGCGTGATGAAAACAAAGAAATAAAGCCTAACCTCAGCGCCGCGGACCTTCACGATGTGGACCTTCACGATGTGGACCTCGCCCGCACGAACCTCCGTGGCGCGTTCCTCTACGGCGCGAATCTCCACGGTGCAGACCTCTCTTGCACGGACCTGCACGGCGCAAATCTTCTTGGTGCGCGCCTAGCCCGCACGAACCTCTGCGGTGCATTCCTGATTGGCGCGAACCTCCGCGGCGCGTTCCTCGAAGCAACGGTTATCGGCGACAGCGGAGTGTGGAACGGGGCACGGGGCAGTATGTGGAAGTGAAGCCAGCGGTGGTACCAGCGAACCCGTGGGTGGTCGAGGTGGAGTTGCTCAACGGCGTGCGGCTACGAGTGCGAGGCTAAGGCGATGTAGTTCACGCCCAAGGTGCGCCGGGAGTAAGAGGTTCCCCCTGTAGGGATCAGCCTCATACTCCAGATTTACACCACACTCCCGCTGCCGTCCTGGCTGGCGACCAGGTCGTTTTTCGACGCACCCATAGCCCATTGCCGGGTCTCTGCTGGCGGCTTTACTGCAAGAGCGCCGCTAGCTCTGTGCCAATACGTTCCGGAGTGTCTGCCGACCCATAGCGCTTCAGCACTGCGCCATCAGGACCGACCAGGAACTTGGTAAAGTTCCACTGGATAGCCTCCTCCCCACGCGGTCCTTTCTGCTCTGCCTTGAGATGTTGGAAGAGCGGGTGCGCGTCGGTCCCGTTGACGTCGACCTTGGCAAACAACGGGAAGGTCACCTGGTAGGTCAAGGAGCAGAAGCGCTGGATCTCTCCTTCATCCCCCGGCTCTTGGCGGCCGAACTGGTTGCACGGAAACCCCAGCACCATGAATCCTTTGTCCTTGTACTGCTCGTAGAGCGCCTGGAGACCGGCATACTGCGGCGTGTAGCCACACTGGCTCGCGACGTTGACAACAAGTAGGGTCTTGCCGCGGTAGGTCTCCATCTTGTGGGGCTGCCCGTCGATGGTCGTGACGTCGAGGTCGTAGATGCTCATGTGTTCCTCCTTCTTTCTCTCCCGCCCACCGCGAAAGGAGACGGCCTTGCCTCTCGCTGTCTCGCTTGCTCGGCGGGAGGTACCGTCTACCACCGAATCACACCCAGGCAAAAAAGGAAAGGGTGACTGTGCGTGTGGTCTGCTGGCCGGTGGGAGACCCCCGTGACTCGACATAAGAAGGGAACGCCCTATACCTGAGAGCAGCCAGCACAGAAAGTGAGGTGTTCGTATGTCACGGCACACTGCCCGCCCTTCCCTTCCTGCCAACACTTCCCTACCAGGCCGGGTTCTTCGCTATCCTGGCACACGTGCTCACGGCGGAAGGGTACCGACCCCTGTTTCTGGGCGAAGCCGGTGATCTCCACGAAGCGCTTGCGATGCTCAGCCAGCAAGTCATACCGCCGGGGGTGCGCAACACCAGCGTCCTCATGCACGCTGCCTTAGCGACGACTGTGGTGCGGGCGGCGCGCCAACACATCGTCACGACCCTCCGCACCCTCTATCAGCTGCCGACACCGCTGGCCCCCGTATTTTCCCGAGAGTCCATGGCATGGCAGGTATCGTCGCCTCACCTTCTACGCCCACGAGGACGCGCACGGACCCCGTAAGACAGGCGCACAGGGGATCGACACGTGGTGAAGATGTGGCCTGAGCAGCTGTGGCGCAAGGACGCCAAACCTCCGAGACACTCCCCCTACGATAGATAAGCGGTTACGTTCAGGTACGCAGGAATTCCAGCGACCTCCGATCTTAGGGGAGATCCACGATTTCCACCCAGTTGGGATTTTTGCCCATCGGATAGTCCTTAAGCTTGGTGAGCTGCCCGCTGTGC
>CAZUFQ010000247.1:0-8687 GCA_964618735.1 uncultured Enterobacteriaceae bacterium | reverse complement strand
GTTGGAACAGCTAGCAGTGGCAAAGGGCGGAGAAGGACTGGAGTTTGGTTGAGGCTCGCCATAGGTGCAGGCGAAGGACTGGGATGAAGGATGGTCACGAGTACCGGATAGGGAGAACCTCTCCCTTTGGAACTCGCGGCATGATGAGAGCGAGCGACATTAAGCAACATAGTAGACCAACAATACTCCCGACTGCCGGTTTCACCATTTGCTCCCTGACGCCCCTGGTGACCATATTGGGCAATCAGTTCATCGCCGCAGTATTGTTTTGCGCGTGCGAGAACGTCTCTTTATTCAAGTAGACGGTGTTTAGAGCTAAGAGCAGACGTTCTCGACGCGCTCGTTACAAAAGGCAAACTCTATGCCAGGAGGGCAAGGCTAACGTTTTCCGACTGTTAGCAACGCCGACAAGTAAGCTGGGCTCCCCGCTTTGACAAAAATGACAAAAATTGTGTCAGGTCTGACATGACACATAGCAGCGCCAACAACGTCGCTGCCCCTCCTGCACAGCTTGTTACTGAATGCTTCTTTGCTTACAACCAAACGAAGATGCCGTGTTGTACAACTTTGAGTGTCATCTTGTCAAGAGTTATAATCAAAAGAAGTAAAAAAATCCTAGGAAGGTAAGAAATAGGTGCTCCTATATGAGGTGAGAAGGTGAGGGATTTTTATACTTCGTCTACAGGTTATACACAGAATATAAAGAAACTCAATGACAAAAGTATTAGTGTGCAAGCAACCACTGCGGGCTTGTCCAGCAGTGGCGCAACGTAGACGCAGCAGTACCGGCGTCCTGCTTATCCCTCTTCCTGAGAGATCGTCTCTTGTCCTAAGTGTAGGCAGGGTGCTCGATCGCCTCGTCTGCGGTTCAAAACATTACTTTTTCAAAAAGAATTTGGTATGCTACCTCCCGGATTCCCGCCCTGCGACAAGCTCAGGAAAAGCTTGCGCGGGATGACGAGTTCTATGGAACTAAGCAACATAGTAAACAATCAATACTCCCGCTGCCGGTTTCACCATCTGCTCCCAGACACCCCTGACGACCACATGGGCCAATCAGTGAGTCCAGTTCATTCCGGCAGTATCGTTCTGTTAGTGCGAGAACGTTCTCTCTCGGGAGCAAGTAATACATGTGTCAAGGAGAGAACGTTCCCAACAGTTTTGTTACAAAGGGCAAACTTTATGCCAGGGGAGCAAAAGTAGTGTTTTCCAGGAGTTACTACCGCTGAACGGCAGCCCTTCTTCATTGCTTTGACAGAAATGACAAAAGTTGTGTCAGGTCTGACGTGACACAAGTTATACGCTGACACCAGCGTCGTTCCTCGCAGTGCTCGTGGATGCTCCTTGGGGAGTCGCGCGAAGGTGTCGCCTGATACGAAAGAAAGAGGCTTTTTGCCAAGTTTGGTAATTGGGGAAAAGGGGGCTGAAGCCGCCCGGAGCCTGGTTGGCCGGGCTTGGCTATATGAGCCCGACGCTTATGCGCCGGACGAGAACGGTATTGCGGGTGACGTTCCCAGGCAAAGCCTAGAGACAAGATGGGAGGTAGGTGAACATGAGGCGTCGCCTTTCCTACAAAACCGGGACATTTTGTAGCTCGGCTTCTCGCCGGATACGTCGCTCCAATGTCCGTCGGTCAAAGACAGACGGCCGTCTGTCTTCCGTTTGTGCAGGCGCAGCTCCCTGAAGGGCAGTTTTCTCTAACACCCGCCACATTGCTCCTGGCCGTCCCTGTCTAGCTCGCTCCTCTAACATTTGGGTCGCCTCCTCAAAGGAGACAAAGCGTACAAGAGCGTAGTTAATGAGATGATTGAGCGATAGCCCTCGTTGTTCGGCAATGCGCTCCAACAAGGTATGCACTCGCTCATCGAGTCGTACGGTTGTTTTTTTCATTCCTTACTCCCATAACGGCGCAGGAATTCCCGCGGCGTAAGTACGCGGATGCCAAATTGCTCTTGCGCAACCCGAAGATCTCGTATGTTGAACGTGACAATGAGATCCGCCTTCCCGTTCACGGCGCATTCGATCACCATGTCATCATCAGGGTCAGATGACACCGGCCTCCAGCGAATATCGATACGGGCGCGATGGCTCTTTGCTGCAAATTCATCCAAGAACGCGGCAAGCTCGGAATCAGTTAAACCTAAGGCTTCCAATGTGGGGTTTCCCATAAGCCGCTCCTCGTATTCCAAGAACAAAGCTGGACTGATAACGGCCTTCAGTTTATCGTCAGCAATGAGTTCTAATAGCACCCGAGAAGCTCCACGGGATGATCGAATCCCAGCATACAGTGCGTTTGTATCTAGGACGATGCGCACTTGATGATGGTGGCAGAATTGCCACCTTTTGTAAATCTCTCAACTCAAATTCGATATAATGCGGCTCTACCGAAACATTGGTGCGCAAGCGCACCCTACGACCTCACGCTACGCCCTTTGCACGAATCTTGCTCGACAGATATGGTCGTCGTGCGGCAGGGCCCAGGGAGCACAGCAACCGGCCAACTCATGAAGTTCACTAAAAGTTAACATTCTCTCTGTCGGATCGGCGCCGAGTGCGACGTCGCTAGGCTGCTATGGAGACAAAGAATACCAGGGCAAGGTTGTCCGATACCCGATAGGAAAACAGGCAAAGGAGTCCGAATTATGCGAGGTCTTTTTCGTTCGTATGTCACAGTAACGTTGGGTGCGCTGCTTAGCTGCGCCGGCATTGCGTCGGCTCAGGATGAGCGCGGCTCAGCGCGGGCTATTGAGACTGTCCCTCCAAAGATCGTTCACCGGGTGAATCCGCACAGTATGGGCTTGAGCGCTTCCTCTCCCGGTTCTACGTCCAGCACTAGCCCGATCCTCTATCATGGCGGTCCGGTCATGGGAGGAACGCCGAGCATCTATCTGATCTGGTACGGCAACTGGAACCAAGCGAACGGCTCAGACACGCCTGCCGGTCAACAGATCATCCGCGATTTTGTGGCGAAGGTTGGAGGCTCGCCCTATTTCAACATTAATACGAGCTACGGCGTTACCGGGAACGCGCAGTTCATAACGGAAACCAGCTACGCTTATCCGTTCGGGAATCGATTGACCGACGCCAATGTGCAAAAGATCGTGACCAATGCGATTGCCTCCGGCCTCCTGCCGAATAATCTGAACGGCGTCTATTTCGTGTTGACTTCGTCCGATGTGAATGAGAAATCTGGTTTCTGCACGCGATATTGTGGGTGGCATACGACAACGTCGACAAATAATGGCATTCGCTACGCGTTTGTTGGCAACGCCAATCGCTGCCTCAGTTCCTGTGCGATCCAATCTGTCGGCCCTAATGGTAATGCCGGGGTCGACGGCATGATTTCAGTCATCGCTCATGAATTGGAGGAAGCAGTGACGGATCCCGACCTGAACGCCTGGTATGATAGCCGTGGGGCGGAAAACGCTGACAAGTGTGCCTGGACGTTCGGGCATTTTCAATATCAGACGTCAAATGGGGCCTGGGCGAATGTGCATCTAGGAACCCGCGACTTTGAAATTCAACGGAATCTTTTGCATGGCTCTAATGACTATTGCATGATGGATGCTGCCCATAACTGAGATTTCACCCGTTGGACAAGGCGATGCGCAGCGCGGCGATTTCTTCAGTAAGTTTGTTGATGCTCGCAAGCAGTTCTTGGTGACGTGTTTCGTCCGGTGCAGGCCTCTTACTAATGAACGTCAGCGCGCCGCCGGGTTCGAGAACCGCCCGTTCAATTTCGTCGAGCGAGCTAAAGCCTTGTCGATGCGCCGCAGCCTCCAATTCGGGCAGCGTAATGATTTCCTTACGTAGTCGATCCCGTTGCAGTTGTCCGTTTTCGATGAGCACGTCTGCATGTCCTTCGACGATTTCGTCAAGTTCCTGATGGTCGTATAAAAAACGGACAACGATATAGTTAACAACCAGCAAAGTCGTGGCGCCGATGAGACCGCCGGTGACTGAGTTGTCCTCGCCGATGATGGCGTTCTGTACGGTGTTTGACAGGGTCAACAAGACAACCAGGTCGAACGGGTTTAATTGGGCAAGCTCGCGTTTCCCGGCCAGTCGTAAAGCGATGACAAGGAAGATGTAGACCGCCAGCGGGCGCAGAATCTTTTCCAGCACCGGCAAGCCCAGCGAGAACATGTCGCTCCAGAGTTTGTGATCCATGTCGTGCCTTTATGGTCCGTTAGTCGTAGGACGCGCTGTGCGCGCCGATAAATGGCGCGTGAAACGCGCCCTACAAAACTAACAGATGGTGCGCAAGCGCACCCTACTAGCTAGCCCTTACTCCAGCGCCATCTCCACTACCCCTTGGCCGATCATCTCCGCAATCTCTTCGTCGGTGAACTTGAGAATATCTTTGAGCACGGTTTCATAGTGTTCACCCAATAGTGGGGCGGGAGCAACGTGTCCGGGTGTCTTGGAGAGATGGGACATGAGACCATCGTAGGGAGAACGGCCCATGACTTTGTGATGGCTCCACGCAAAGAAACCCCAGTCCTGCAATTGCGGATCGGAAAAGAGATCGGATTGTTTCGCCACGAGCCCGGCGGCGACTCCTGACTCTTGCAGAAGCGCTTCGAGCTGTTCTGCATCTTGGGACTGGGTCCATTCCTCGATCAGGCGGTTCAACTCGTCTTCATGCGCTTTACGGTCTGCGAGAGCGGCGAAGCGTTCGGCTCGCGCCCAGGCGGGATTGCCCATCGTTGCGACCAGTGCTTGCCATTCCTCTTCGGTAAACACTGCGAGAGAAAGCCATCGATCGTCGCCCCGGCAACGATACGTCGCGTGCGGACAGGCGCGTGTGTCTTGATTGCCTTGGCGCGTGGCGATACGACCGTTTACTGTGTAGTCGAGAATGGTGGCGGGACTATAGTTGACGCCAATTTCAAACTGCGCGAGATCAATCCATTGTCCTTTGCCGGTGCGACGCCGGTAGTCCAATGAGGAGGCGATCAACCCCGCGCCCACGGCGGGAGTGAGCATATCGGTGTAGGCGCCGTAGACCATCGACGGACCGCGATCCGGCCAGCCGGTGATTTCATAGTAGCCTGCCAGCGACGCCGCCATGTTGCCGTAGCCGGCGTACATAGCGTACGGACCAGTCTGTCCGAGTTGGCAGGTGGAAACCATGATCAAATCAGGACGCGTGGGCGAGAGATCCTCGTAATGCAATCCCCACGCACGCATCTGTTTGGGAGTGAAGCCTTCGACGATGACATCCGCCCATTCGAGGCATAGGCGTTTGGCCAGGGCGCGCGCGTCTGGATGCGCCATGTTGAGCCCCAGGCTCTTTTTACTAGCGTTGAAATTGGCGAAAAACTGGCTGTTATTGATGCCGGGCGTGGCTTCTTTGTACGGCGGAGCCATGCGCAGGCCGTCAAACCGGGAGGCCGATTCGATGCGAATGACCGTGGCGCCATGATCGGCGAAGTAGCGGGCCGTAATGGGGCCAACGCCGATCCAACCGAAGTCGAGCACTTTCAGACCGTCGAATACGCGGGGCATAGGAAACTCCTCATGGTAGGGTGCGCTTGCGCACCAACACATCTATTTTTCTCATGCCCAGGCTCTGCCTGGGCGCGTCGTGGGTTACGGCTCTACCAGACCGAGAGTTGCGTTCCCAGGCAGAGCCTGGGAACGAGGTTGTCAAATAGATAACAAATGGTGCGCAAGCGCACCCTACGATTCTGACTAGTGACTACTCTGTCAAACAATCCCATCCTTTTGCCAAGCTCTCAGCTGTTGCTTGTCGTACCCTAACCGTTGGCAATAGATCTCTTCATTGTGTTCCCCAATGAGCGGGGCGCGGAAACGCGGGCCGGCTTGCGCGTTATTCATCAGCGCCCAATGTCCAGGATAGAGAATGTCATCATTCAGTTCCGGATGGGGAAGCTTGTGAAAGAACCCACGCGCGTTTGGCTGTGGATGTTCCACTAGATCTTTCACATTGTTAACCGGAGCCGCGAGGATTTTCTCACTACAGGCGCGCTCGAAAATCTCCCATTTCGATTTGGTCGCCAAGAAGATCGCGATGGTTTCGTTCAGATCATCCATCTCCTGTTGCGCGGCTTTATCGCGAGCGAGTCGAGCCATATCCCACTCTTCCCACTTTTTGCCGCGCATGAAGTCGGGCAGTTCGCCTTCGCTCTCCATCCAGCGACTCATCGCATAGAGGGTGGGCGCGCCCATGTGGCCTCCCATGGTGAGAAAGGTCACGTAGCCGTCCGCACACGCCAGGATTGCGCGGGCTTTGCCGAAGCCCGCATTGTAACGATCGCCTGCACGGGCCTGATCCGTCTTGTGATGAAACGGAAACGAAGACGCATTCATCATTTGCCATATACCGGTGGCCTGGATCGAGACATCGACTTGCTGCCCCTCCCCGCTCTGGTTGCGATGAAACAGGGCAAAGAGCGAGGCGTTAGCGGCTTCGACTCCCGCTTTGGTTGCGGTCATGGGGACGCTGAGGCGCACCGGGGCCCGGTCTGGGTCGCCAAGCAGATACTGAAAGCCGCACCGGGCTTGTAGGGTGAGATCGGAACCTTTCCACTGACGGCGCGGCCCCTTTTGTCCAAATGGCGTAATGGACGTGAAGATCAGGTCAGGTTTGATAGTCGCAAGAGCTGCGTAGCCGAGACCGAGCGCATTGAGATAGCCCGGGGCGAAGGACTCGACGACGATATCGCTTTGCCGCACCAACTCTTTCAGCAACTGTTGTCCTTGGGGCTTCGTGATATCCAGCGTGACGCCTTTTTTACTGGTGTTGAAGGCGAACCAGAACAGGCTTTTTTCTGGGTGGACCTCATCTTTATAAAATGGACCGATAGCGCGCGCCGGGTGACCTGAAGGCGGCTCGACGAGCACGACTTCTGCGCCGAAATCACCCAACACCTTCCCGCACATGAACCCAGACTCGCCAGAGAGATCAAGGACGCGATACGGCGTGAGTAAGTAATCTTTTTGAGCATTCACGCTCTTTCCCCCTTTTTTACAACACAGTGTTGAGCAGCCAGTGTGAAAGACAACTGCGCTATGAGCCTATCCGATAATCACTATGTCTTTACTAAGGATCATGAGACAAAACCTTGGATAAACAGAGTAGCGGAAAATATGAGGCTGTCATTGCGAGGAGCTGAAAGCGACGAAGCAATCTCTGTGTTCGGACAAGGATTGCTTCGCTGTGCTGCTCAGAAACAAAATGGACCTATTCCGCCCTTTTCGTCCCGGAGGGACGCACGAAGGTAGCCAGGTCGTTTACGGCCTGGGTTTGTGGCCCCCACCATCACCGCGTCACGACGTGACGCGAAGGGCGGCCCATCGCTCTGCACCAGGCCTTGAAAGGCCGTGCTACCTTCAGGCGCCGCGCTGCGGCGATTTCTGCTCACGGGCTGGGTGCACAGTACTCTGGGCAACTCGCAATGACACCTTCTCCTTCTGCCGCGTTGTTAGAGTTTTGTTCTATAGTCCTCCACACTACACTCCTTAGCGCTCATCACTCGCTCACCCTGCCATTGTCAACCCGCCGCTGACCGAGAGCACTTGACCAGTAACGAAATCGGCGTCCGGAGAGGCAAAAAACGCAACTGCGGCGGCGATCTCTTCGGGTTGACCAAGGCGACGGAAGGGGACAACGCGGGTCATGGCGTCGATCACCTTAGCGCCGGCAGAGCCTTCAGTGATGCCTTGGAGCAGCGGCGTATTCGTCGGACCAGGGCACACGACGTTGACGTTGACCTTGGCGCGCGCCAGCTCTCGCGCCAGCGTTTTGCTAAATCCAATAATGCCGGCTTTGCATGCTGAATAGACCGCTTCTCCAGTCGACCCCACGCGACCTGCGTCTGAACTAATGGAAATGATCTTCCCTGCTTTACGAGCGATCATCTGGGGGATGACGGCGTGACAGAAACTAATCGGTCCTTTGAGATTAATCGCGATCACCTTTTCCCAGGTTTCCGGTTTGCTCTCGACGAACGGCTCCAACTTGTCCCATCCCGCATTGTTGACCAGCACATCGATCTGCCCCCACGTATCCGTCACTTTTTGTACGCATCCGTTCACCTGGTCAAGTTGCGTGACATCGGTCTTGAGCGCCAGCGCTTGTCCCCCTTGGGCGGTTATTTCTGTCACAACTTGTTGCGCTTCGGTTTCGAGAAGATCGGCAATAGCGACCTTCACGCCTTCGTCAGCCAGGCGTAGGCAAATCGCGCGACCGATGCCGCGGCCGCCGCCGGTTACGAGCGCCACTTTGTCTTGCATCCGTTTCATAGGTTTCTCCCTCTTGGAAAAAAGCGACGACATCATACCCCAAGCTTTCCACGGTCAGCAATCGGCAGCCCTACGTCTTACCGTGGAACGATTATTGCTCTATAACTATTATGAAAGCAAAAACAGCAGGGGGTGCTGACGCCAACATAGCGATGCTCTCTGATGGGGTGAATAAAGAAAAACTTTTACTTCCCGATAAAAGCGATGTATCGTCGCAAGGGAAGCGGCATCAAATCGGTGTGAATCTGGAGGCAACGTCAATGAAAACCATTACTTGTACTTTGTTAGAGCTGATCAGAAGCGTTAATGCTTTTACGGAAGATAACCGCGAAGTCGCGGTGGTCGTAGCCCATCTCGTCAATAGTGGTCGCGTGCGTCGGTGCGGTAACTTTGCTGGCGCGAAAATAAAGTTGTCA
>CAZUFQ010000246.1:0-8728 GCA_964618735.1 uncultured Enterobacteriaceae bacterium | reverse complement strand
TCTTACCTCACAATTCCCTCTTTTCTTTCAAGAACTTCTTAAACGGACTCTGAGAGATTTCTGTGAGGTGTCTACGCCGAGCGCCGCGGGCAGCTGGTCCGTCCGTGCAAAGCGCGTCTGCCTACGCGTCCGACGCCACCACGCTCGGTTCACTCTGCCTCAGCGAGATAAACATGTCTTCAATCGCATTGTCTAAACCCCACTGTTCAGCATAGGGCGGCTTCCCCAGGTGACCCTGACGCGCGTCATCACGCCGGGCAAAAGCGGCATACGACCATTTGCGCGAAGCCGGATGACGGTGGTGGTAGTCATGATTAGGCGTGTCGCCGACCAACACGAAGACCCGCATGAAGAGATGGACGAACACCATGCGCAACCACCAACAGCTCCACGCAGAAACCTTCGCCGCGCCGACCACGGTCGGCGCCGGTGTCGCTTCACTGAGGAAGATCGCTTGCGTGAGACCGGGATCTTCGGAACGGCTTGGTTTCCGACCTGCCCGCGGCCACAGATGCTCCACACATAAGCGCAACGTATGGCTGATTTCGTAGAGGATGGTGAGGGGAAACAGCCAAAGCACCACGAACATCGCCCAGGGGTGCGTCAGTGTTACTGCCCATAATTGCCCGCCAATCCATAGTGCTGCTAACACCTGGTGAATGAATGGTGTCTTCTGGGAAAACTGCGCAGCGAGTCGTCCCCAACAGAGCTGGGCGTGAAACACGGGAGACGCGAGTCGGCGATAGAGACGACGCCACATTTCCGGCAAAGGCAGGTTTGATTGGAGTCCTAGTCGGCGGCGCAAGAAGTTGCGCGTTGGGTCGCCAGGAGTCATTAACTGGACGGTATGATGCACCCGCCCGTGCGACTCGGCGTAGGCAAAAAAGCTTTCGATAACCAAGACAAGGGAACTTACCTCGCCGAGCCAAGTGTTCACCCACAGGTTGTGAGAGAAGACGCCGTGCGCACACGCATGCAGCACTGACAATTGCAATTTGCGCATGCCCGACACCGTTAGTAGCCAGCCGAGCGGCAAGAGCCACAGCGAGAGACCACCACTCGTCCACGCCCATAGGCTCACGCCAAGACCGACGCACAGGGTCGCCAGCGTGGTGGAGAGGACGAAGACGCCGCTATGTCCACGTACCGGCTCGTCGGCTAAAGGTTTACCCGTCATTCATGTCAGAAACGGTTGCAGCCAGAGCGGTAGACTACGCATGGACTCGCGGGCGTCCACGGAAGGCGGCGCCACGTCAACGGGGATAACGTGACGAGCGGGATGAGACGGGAGAGAGGAAACAGCAGCCATACAGAAACTCCTTTCTTCTATTTATAGGTTATGGCTCCAGGGCCAGCGGCTCGATCACCAACAGTGCTGGTTCCCAGCTCAGGGCGTCGCGGAACGCGTCGCAATGGACGTTGCAGAGTGGGCCGACGTAGCGCGCCAGTTCCGGGTTTGTCGTGCAAGCTGTGAGGCGGCACGTCGCTGGGAGCGGACACCAGCGGCATACCGGCGTCACGGTGTAGACCAAAGGACTGCTGTGGCTCTTAGGTGTAGGGGAACGGACTGGAGCCAGTTCCGGTAATGTGTGAACCAATTGGGCATTGTCAGAAGCAATATACGCCATCGTGCGAGACCTCCTTCTGCAACTAAAGGGCGCCGAGATGGCTGGCATCTGACGTGTCAGATTTCGCGCGGCTGGTTGCGTTTACTGATTATGATTGACCGTCACTACAACGGTTCGTTAACCTTGTATCCGTAAAGGAGGATGGCATGCCGGACAGAAAACGGACTCGTTTGCAGCGAAAACGTGCGGATGAAGATCCGCCGCCAGGACAAGAAGAGAGGAGCGAGAACCGCTTCGATAAATGGGGACAGTGGCTACGAGGGCAGGAGAAGTTGAGGACATCGGGAACATACGCGGAGAGGGTTTAGCGACGTTATGTATACAATGCCGTGCAGTTTACCCAGCGGCTTGTCGGTCCTTCACTAGAAGAGAATGCGCGTTTCCAGCTCGCAAGCGATATCGCCAGTAAAGCTTTTGAGTCGATCTTCCTTGAGATGGCGACGGACGCCAAGTCATATGAGAATGCGGAGGCGTTTGAGAAATTCTGGGGCACTCGTTGGTTATGGCGATGCCGCGACGCCCTACGCAGCGAGAGACACACTTACTCCACCGTAGTCGAAGAAATCGAGCCAATGACGGGGATACCCTATAAGAAAAGAGATCGGGCACGATGGGCGCCCCTCTCTTTGCGGCCGATGCGCCCAGATGATGAGGGAAGTCAGTGTGGAGCGACGTGGACGTATCCGGGGTCATCTCCTGCACTGCGATGCGTGTGCGCACGCCTTTGCTGATATCCTCGATGCCGCCATCACACCGGAAGAGGCCGCGCGATATCATGAACAATTGCCGTTCCCACCTGCGGTGGCAGCGGCGCTAGAAGCGCAAAAACAGCAACAAGAAAACGCTGAGCGCCTGCGCGAGGCTCTGACAGCAGTACTGGTGGTAATTTGGGGCAAGGCCCAAATGCATAAGATGAGGCGTCGAGCGATTGCCGCTGGGCGGCGTGGTTCTGAGGAAGCCGACCCGTTGTGGCCGCAGCAGGTGGAACTGGCGGTGCTGGATGATGTTGGGCAGGAAACGGGACGCTCGCTTCTTTGCACGGTCCTGCATCCGCCGCTGATCACAACGACCGGCGAGTTTCGTTGTCTCGTGCGCGCCGCTGACCCAGCACTGGTCGGTTGGTCGGTACGTTGTACGGTGGCGACGCTGGCGAATATGGGAGTGACGTTTGGTGGAACATTCCAACTAACGGCGGATGGCCGGGGGGCTCTGGCGTGGCTCTCGGCGTCCGGCTTGCGTGCGCCTGCCGACCAGAAAAATCCGGTGTTGATTCCTGCGGCGCAGATACGCTGGCAAGTCCAGCCCACCTCGTCGCGCTCGTTGCCGACCAAGTCGGTCGCGCCAGTGTCGGACTGGATGTTATTGCTGGGGCTTGCGTCCGATCCTCTGGAAACGACGGGCGTGCAGGTGTGGGTGCAACCAGCCGTTTCCCCCGTTGACAGAGGACAGGAGAACGCTGCGCAATCCTTCGCTGTCGACGCGGGCACTCGTTTTGGCTTGCTTGCTGATCACGACGTGTTTGTCTCATTATTCCATGTTGATCTCTTTGGTGAAGTGACACGACTGCTTCCCGGCGTATTGAGTGTAGAGCAGCGCTTCCGTGCGGGACACACGCGATTCTTGCCTGAGCAGATAAATGAGGAGTGGACCGTCTCCGGCCCACCGGGGTTTGATACCGTCATTGCCGTCGCCACCGTGCAACCGCTCGATACCGCCGGCGACCTGGCCGCGCTAGCGCGGATGTTGGCTCACCTGCCGCCTACCCAACGGTCGGTTGGGTACTGGCAGTTTGTGGTGATCTAGGGTCCGTGGGTGATATGGATACCCTACCCCCACGAACACACACCATCATCATTCCGGGCAAGCGAGCATGGGCGAGCGCGACCCGGAATCCATAATAACAGCTGTAGAAAGGACTCCACCTCTATGAGCGAACAACAACTCTCCCCCGAAGAACTGGTCCAACGTGGCAACCAATACATTGTCCATCTTTACCAACAAGGCCAATACCGGCAGGCCCTGGACATTGCCCAGCAACTCGCCGCTTTTGCAGAGCGAGAACTCGGGCCGACCCATCCCCACACCGCAACCAGTCTCAACAACCTGGCGGGGTTGTACGTCGCCACCAACCGCCCTCTCGAGGCGTTGCCCTTTTTCGTCCAAGCGACGATCATTACCGATCGCATGATTGGCCAGGTGTGCGCCATGAGTAGTGAGAATCAGCGCACGGCTTATTTGCGCACGGTCGCCGGAGAATTTTCCATCTTCCTCTCGTTTGTCGCGCAGCAGCTACCGACGCATTCCACGGCTGTGCAGGCTACGCTTGATCTGGTCTTACGCCGCAAAGCAATTGGCGCCGAGGCCGATGCTGCACGCCGAGACGCCGTGCTGGGTGGTGTATATCCTGATCTGGCGCCGCAATTGGACACCCTGACGGCGCTCACTCGCCAGATTGCTCAAGCCACCCTCGCCGGTCCGGGAGCGGCGGGAGTCGACGCGCATCGTCAGCAGCTGACCGAGTGGACCAGAGAGAAAGAACGCTTGGAGGTCGCCCTCGCCCGGCAGATTCCAGAGATGCGCATGGACATACGTTTGCGCTCTGCCGACCGCGAGGCGGTGGCCAGGGCCATGCCCGATGATGCCGTATTGGTGGAACTCGTACGCTATGACGTTTTCAATTTTCACGCCGTGCCTGCACTCGCGTATTTCTGGCGCCGGACGGTGACCTCACGCGCTTGCCGTTCGAGGTGCTGCCGCTGGACGATGGTCGCTGTTTGCTCGATGTGTACGACATCAGTTATCTCAGCGTCGGACGCGATCTGTTGCGATTCGGGATGCGGTCCCGCGGACAATCTGGTGTTGCCGTGGTCGCTGCCGATACCGACTTTGACTTGACGATCGATACGTCTCAGCTCCCCGTGACAGTATCGATCGCTCCACTGACCGATGCTGCCCCTGTCCCGGGTCGCCACTCACGCGAGCTGGCCCGCGGCGGGTTACAATTCGCGCGGCTCGGCGCCGCCAGCATTGAAGGAGAAAAAATCGCCGCCCTGCTGGACGTGCCGCCGTGGACCGACAAGCAAGCCGTCAAGGCGCGAGTGAAAAGCAGCGCCGCGCCTCTTGCATCTCGCGACGCACGGGTTTTTCTTCGAGGATCAATACCAACCTTTGAATGAGACCCGGCTGGCAGCGAGATTGCCTAGCATTCAGCATATTTTGGGCGAGAGCGGTCGTCTGGTCGGCCTCGGCTTGGAAAACCCCATGTTACGGTCGGGGCTCGTCTTGGCTGGCGCGAACACCTGGCTTAACGGCAAGCCGGCGCCGCCCGAGGCAGAGGATGGTTTGCTGACCGCCGAGGATGTGGCGGGGATGAATCTACTCCACACTGAATTGGTGGTGTTATCTGCCTGCGACACTGGGCTAGGCGACGTGCGTAAAGGCGAAGGCGTGATGGGGTTACGGCGCGCGTTTGCCGTGGCTGGGGCGCGAAGACCTTGGTCATGAGCTTGTGGAAAGTGCTCGACCTAGCCACCGCGGTGTTAATGGAACGATTCTATGGAAATTTGTTGACCGAGAAACTGCCGCGAGACGCCGCCTTGCGCAACGCGCAGACGTTCGTGCGGGAGCTGACCGTGGGGCAATTACGGGCGGAAGGATGGCTGACGGAGGAGATGGTTGAGCGCTTGGCGGCGGGTAATGCCAAGACCAAAACGTGGTTGGAAAAGATTAGACAGCAGCCAGACGACCACCGACCGTTTGCACACCCGTACTACTGGGGCGCGTTCATTCTGCAGGGCGAGACGGGGGTGTTGCCGGAATGAATGGTTGTCAACATTCCATTCCCATGGCTGATGCCGTGAGCTATCGTTTCGTTCGGCGTAGGTCAGGAGACCGGTCTCATTGTGCGTCCATTGACCGAGCGTCACACACCTCTACGTTCTCCGTCGTTGACACCTAGAACCCGAGCCGATATCCTCCCGCAAGGTGTCTTTCCCCTTGATTTTTCTACTGTATCTCTAGTGAGACGAGGCAAAACTCATGGCCGACAATGTGCTCCTGCGTTACTTGGATGTTCCTGGCATCCATAACCTTGATGTCTATGTGGCGAACGGCGGGTATGAAGCCGCCCGCAAAACGCTCACCACCATGAAGCCGGAAGAAGTCGTCGATCAGGTCAAAGCGTCGAACCTCCGTGGTCGCGGCGGCGCCGGGTTTGGCACTGGTATGAAATGGGGGTTCTTGCCCAAGGATTCTCAGAAGCCAGTCTATTTATGTTGCAACGCTGACGAAAGCGAGCCCGGCACCTTTAAAGATCGCGCGCTCATTGAGTGGAATACTCATCTTTTGCTCGAAGGTATTCTGATTTCTTCGTACGCGATCAAGTGCCACACAGCCTACATCTACATTCGCGGCGAGTTTGTCTTTGGGGCGAAACGTCTCGAAGAACAAATTGCCGAGGCGTATGCGAAAGGCTATCTCGGTAAAAATATCTTTGGCGCTGGTTATGATCTTGATGTCTACGTCCATCGCGGCGCTGGCGCTTACATTTGTGGCGAAGAGACTGGACTCATCGAATCGCTCGAAGGAAAACGGGCCTACCCACGCATCAAACCACCATTCCCCGCTGTCTACGGGTTGTTTGGTTGTCCGACGATTGTGAATAATGTTGAAACGCTTGCTTGTGTGCCGCTGATCATGCAGAACGGGGCGGCTTGGTTTAAATCGATCGGACCGGAGAGTGGACCTGGCCCCAAAATTTATTGCGTAAGCGGCCACGTTGAAAAGCCCGGCTTGTATGAACTACCGATGGGCGTCTCGCTCCGCGCCATCTTGTACGATTACGCTGGCGGGATTCTTGGCGGCAAAAAGCTGAAAGCCGTCATGCCTGGTGGTTCGTCTTTTCCGATTTTGACGGCTGACGAAATTGATGTGGCGATGGATTTTGACTCTATGCGCAAGATCAACGCCTTTCTAGGATCGGCTGGCATCATGGTGATGGATGAAGACACTTGCATGGTGAAAATGTTAGAGGTGATCGACCGTTTCTACCATGTAGAATCATGCGGCCAGTGCTCGCCGTGCCGCGAAGGAACAGGCTGGCTGCATAAATTGTTGACGCGTCTCGAAACCGGCGACGGGAAGCCTGAAGACATTGAGCTCATGGATCGCATCTGTACAAACATGATGGGCAACACTGTCTGCGTGCTTGCGGATGCAGCGGCGATGCCAACGCAGAGTTTCCTTTCCAAGTTCCGCGATGAATTTGTCGCACATATCACCGAAGGCGGCTGCCCCTTCAAGAAGAATGGGAACGCGGTGCATCAGCATGCGGCGTAGAGAAGTCATACGTAACAAGGACTGAGGGCTGAGTCAGATTGGAGAAGGTGCACTCAGTCTTCCTTAGTGTCCCGAGGAAAACATGCCAAAAATTGAAATCGACGGCCGAGAGATTACTGTTGAAGATGGCCTTAATCTCATCCAAGCGGCGGAACGCCTCGGGATTGAGGTTCCTCACTATTGTTACCATCCTGGGTTGAGCATTTCAGGCAACTGTCGCATGTGTCTGGTCGAGATCGAGAAAATGCCGAAGCTGCAGATCGCCTGCAATACGAAAGTTTCTGAAGGGATGGTGGTGAAAACCACGAGCCCCAAGGCCAAGGCGGCGCAGTCCGCAGTGCTGGAATTCATCCTGATCAATCATCCCATTGACTGTCCGGTCTGCGACCAAGCGGGCGAATGCAAATTGCAAGACTACTATATGGACTACGGAAAATACCGTAGTCAAATGGAAATTGAAGCAAAAGTAGAAAAACGAAAAGTTGTTGATCTTGGTCCACAGGTAGTGTTAGACCAAGAGCGTTGCATTCTGTGCGCCCGCTGTACTCGTTTCCTTGACGAAGTCACAAAGACGAGTGAGCTTGGCATCTTCTCTCGCGGTGATCGTGCGTACATTGACCTCTTTCCGGACAAGAAACTCGACAATCCTTATTCCGCTAATGTCGTGGACGTCTGTCCGGTGGGTGCATTGACCAGCAAGGATTTCCGCTTTAAAGCGCGAGTGTGGTATCTCCAGAAAACCGAGTCCGTCTGCACGCGCTGCGCGAACGGCTGCAATATTGACGTGTATCATCGTCGCGGGCAAATGTACCGCTTCCGGCCCCGTTATAATCCTGATGTCAATCAATACTGGATGTGCGATGAGGGCCGGCTCTGGTATAAAGAGTTGCAAAAGGAAAGTCGCATCATGCGTCCGTTCGTGCGCGGGGAGCAGGACTTTGTCGCTGCGACGTGGGATCGTGCAGTCAGTTCGACGGTGAAAGCACTCACAGAGAGCAAGGAGCAACACGGGGCCAACGCTGTCGCCGGTATTATTGGCGCCAAAGCGACGAACGAAGAAGTCTATCTTTTTACGCGACTTCTGAAAGAGCAGGTTGGTACCGATCGCATCGCCGGTCTCTTTTTGTCTCCTGCTGATGCGTTTCACGATGACTTTTTGATTAAAGCCGACAAGAATCCCAATACTCGCGGTTTGCAAGCGTTGGGCTTGCTGAATGGTGGGGCGTCTGTAGCGGACATTCTCGCTGCTGCGGAAAAGGGCGAGATCAAAGCCTTAGTTGTATTTGCTGCTGATCTGACAGCTGCTTTTACACAGGAAAAACTTGATACTGCGCTGGAGAATGTTCAGGTAATCGTTTGCGACACCGATTACACCAATATGACCACCTATGCTGACGTGATTATGCCAATCGGTACGGCTACGGAAACAGACGGGACGTTCACTAATTTTGCTGGTCGTGTGCAACGCGTCAAGCAAGCCTTTCCTCCGCCGCAACAGTCCAAGCCTGGCTGGGAAGTGTTAGCAACCTTAGGCGGCAAGCTCGGCGGTTTCGAACCTACATCGATTTCTGAGGCATTCGCTGAAGCAGCGAAGAATACTCCTGCTTTTACAGGATTGACCTACGGAAAATTAGGCGAATTGGGAGCACCGCTGGCCGGGTAGGGCATGATATTGCGTTGACTGAATGCTTCTTGATCTATCTTGTGTGCAGTTCTAGGATTTTTCCATGACTGCTCGTGCGGCTGCGGTTCCAACTCCCTAT
>CAZUFQ010000245.1:6155-8734 GCA_964618735.1 uncultured Enterobacteriaceae bacterium | reverse complement strand
GCCTGTATGCGCTGGCCACCTAATCAGCCAATTCTTGGTGTGTTCCGCATATAGTGAGGCTGGGATAATAGGCTGCTTCCTACTGGTTTGGTATGGAGGATAGAGGATACGGAGAGTACAATAGTCCCTCGTATGGGAGGCGCACGTATGCAGACTGCAACGAACACCACTTTGTTTGAAACCCACCCGACTTCGCCGCGTGGTCGGGACCACTGCATTCTTCTTTCCGGCATTTGTTGGGAGACCTATGAGCGGCTGTTGGATGATATAGGGGATAGTCATGCCGCACGTTTTGCCTATGACCAGGGGGTATTGGAAATTATGGCGCCATCCTACGAACACGAGTTGATCAAGGGACAAATCGCCTTGTTGGTCAACGTGCTGGCGGAAGAATTCAATATTGATCTTCAGGGAGCCGGCTCCACTACCTTTCGCCGTCGGGATTTGACAAAAGGGTTTGAGCCGGACGAATGCTTTTATATCCAACATGCTGAACTGGTCCGTGGGAAAAAACGGCTTGACCTCGCTGAAGATCCGCCACCGGACCTTGTTATTGAAATTGACATCACCAGCCCGTCGTTAAGCAAGTTTCCCATTCTTGCAGCGCTCGAGATTCCAGAAGTATGGCGGTACGACGGAACACAAGTGTCAATTTTTACCTTGGCAGGAAATGCCTATGTTGAACGCCCGGACAGTGTAGCCCTGCCAAAAGTCACTGGCGCCATCTTGAGCGAATTGCTCGCCGCAAGTCAGCAAGTAAAGCGAACAGAGTGGCTACGTCAGGTGCGGACCTGGGCGCGCTCATGCTTGGAATAGGCTCCGTGCAAAAAACAGTTCAAGCGTGATAGAGGGCCTCTGAGTTTTTCACCATGAGCACGAAACGCTTCCGCATTGCCTTTTCATTTTGCAGGAAGAGCGTGTCGGCAGACCGAAAAGTAGATGTCATTACCAAGTGTCTTCGATGACGCCATGACGGAGGGCAAAACGGATGAGATCCGCCGTCGTTTCTAGCTTCAACTTTGACAACAGCCGCGCCCGGTAGGTATCAACTGTCTTTGCGCTGAGGTAGAGGTCCTGAGCAATTTCTTTACTCGTGCGTCCTTCTGCAAGGCGTTTTAATACTTGCAGTTCGCGAGTTGAGAGCATCTTGAGCGGAGATTCACCTGTTTCCTTACTGGAGTACAGTTTAGGTAAGGCTTCCGCAAACGCAGCCGGAAGATACCAGTTGCCAGCAGCGATTTTGCGGATCGCCGCAACAACGTCCTCGCTGGGCGCGCCTTTGCCAATGAATCCTCGGGCTCCGGCTTGTAAAACACGGACAGCATACTCCTCATTGGCATGCATGGTGAGGATCAATATCCGTGTGGTCAGCCCCTCATTGAGGGCGCGTTTCGTGGCTTCAATGCCGTCAAGTCCTGGCATCGAGAGATCCATGACCACGACATCTGGCTGCAGTTGTCGCAGCAATCGTAGCGCCTCGTGGCCATCGCTTGCTTCGCCGACGACCCGGATATCCAAATTGTCGTGGAGAAGGCGCCGCAATCCATCGCGAATGAGAGTGTGGTCATCAACCAGAAGCACGGTGATCATGACGCATTCTCCACTAAGGCAGCGGCGCTTTCAGAAGGATAGAGGCCCCAGCGCCAGGCTGTGAGTCTATGACAAGGCTCCCGCCAATCAAACGGATGCGCTCTCGCATACCGACTAACCCGACGGCGCACGGATCTGACACTTGCGCCAGGTCAAACCCCTTACCATTGTCGGTAATCTGTACGGTGAGTCGGTTTGCCGAGTGTCGCAGCACTACGCTTACTTGGGTCGCTGCAGCATGACGAGCAACGTTTGTGAGCGCTTCTTGCACGATACGATAGATATTCGTGGCCATCTCCGGAGCCAGCGGACGCTCGTCTAAGTTGCTTGAAAACTCAATGACAAGGTTGCTGCGCTGCGCAAATTCACGGGCATATTTACGCAGCGACGCCTCCAGTCCCAGTCCTTTCAGTTCACTGGGGCGGAGCGTCGCAGAGAGTTCTCGCGTGGCTTGCGTCGCTTCTTGGACGAGCTGAATCACTTCCTCAAGACGTTCACGAACGGCGTCGCCAGCCGGTAGACAGTGACGCAGCGCCCATTCCGTATCCATACCAATCGCGGTAAGAAGTTGACCCAAATGGTCATGCAATTCGCGGCTGATCCGCTCTTGCTCCTCTTCCTGCAAACGCAAGAGCCGAGCAGATAACTCTTGTAACCGCGCATGGGAGACAGAAAGTTCCTGCTCTGCAGAGCGAATACGCTTGAGTTGGTCTTCAGCTTTTAACGCGATATCGACCCACAACAGCAGTCGGTCTGGCCCGTCCGTTTTATCATGATACCCTTGGATATCCATCAGACGCAGCATCGTACGGGGCGGCTTTTCTCCCGCGTAGCCAGTCTGTAAGAGGATCTGCACGTTCACATCTTGGTCGCGAATGGCGCGCACAACGTCCTCACCGCTAATGCGCGGCATGAAGTAGTCAACGTAAACAAGTTTACCTTCCCACGTACGGAAAACAGTACAGGCTCCTTCACCGTTCAAGCCCGTC
>CAZUFQ010000245.1:5594-6145 GCA_964618735.1 uncultured Enterobacteriaceae bacterium | reverse complement strand
AAAAATTAGCTCCGCAAGGACGGAAAATACGTAGGGCCTGTTCTCCGCTCATAGCCGTCAGAACGTGATGTCCCTCCCGTTCCAACATTAAGCGATTAGAAACGAGGGTCTCCTCCTGATCATCCACCACTAAGATAGTGTGTCCTGACGGTTCAGCCGTCGTGCGTCTTCGCGCCATAAATTATTGCTGTTGTAAGAGGAGCGCGTTACTTGGTCAAGTGTTTGGCATATGCCAAAAGAAGGCTTTTTCATAGCGCTAAGGGAGGGGCGCGCCAATGCAGAATGCTATGGAATAGTCGGCTTTTTCTTCCTCAGCGCCTCTGCATGCGGATTGGCGTCTCGCACTCCGGCAAACAGCGGTGAAGAGCAAAGGTCTTGTTTCTCTAGGTCGTTTTGCTATTGTGCCGCAAACTCAGAAATACAAGGATGTACAAGGTGGAAGGGTAGCCACGCCTCACCTTAGCTGGGGGAATCCTATGCGTATGTTCATCATCCTGAAATACTGCTTCCCTATCATCATCCTTGCACTTTTTCTCTCTACGCCAGCCCTG
>CAZUFQ010000245.1:0-5584 GCA_964618735.1 uncultured Enterobacteriaceae bacterium | reverse complement strand
GGTTCAAGCCGGATGTGGGTATGAGTAACCGCCGCCCCCGCCAGCAGCAGTCATTCCGAACGTCGCCTTTCGGGGAATGACGCTCTCAATCTTTCATGACAGCTTTAAACCAGGCCAGGCTTGGAACGTCACCTTCCATAGTAAAGATCGGGACAGTTTTCCTCAGCGCTTAAGAGTAGAGCAAAAACGAGACCTTGGTGATTCCACAGGCAAGACGCTTACTGCACGCCTCACGGTTTCCCTGCCCTACGAACTTTCCGTCGGACCGACAAGTATCACGGTTTCACGAGACGCAGAGACCTTCACCACCCCGGAGAACGCTTTTACTGTTATTGGAGACCCAGTTGTAGTCGCACCATTTGAAGAAAAGTTTCTCGTACGCAATTACCGAACTCCTGTCAGCGACGACGGCGTCCTGTACGTGAGTCTCGCAGGACTCGACACGGTCTGTCGTCCGATGAAGTTTCATACGTTCATGAAAAACAGCCCCCTTCGGTTTACCTATGATGACATTGTTGTTTTGAATTCTCAGGGGTTTCTTATAGAATCTCTTGAGGACACCAGCAAAAATCATGTGCAATTTACGTCTTACAAGGGGAAGCCTGAAAGCGATCACTTCCACTACTGGCGACATTCCTTCGTGCAGTACTGCAAAGATCATCAGCCTGGAGGGCCTAAAGAAATTGATCCATTTGACCACAACTGGCACAAGGATGGGACCCGCCACGTCGATTACGGCGCTTTGATCTTTGTCATTGCTGCGCACTACGATGATCAGTCTTTTCCACCTCCAGGAAAGGCCGTCTTTGATCTTCGTGTAGAGACCCATCCCGAGAAGGGAGATCCCCCTCCCGCCAAAGGGGGCTCAGGAGCCAATTTCACTGAGACGGCGCTGAGTCCTCCTTAGCCCTCGCCTCTATAATCGAGCTTCTTTTGAGACGCCAGATGTATGAAAAGCATTGGAAGCCATGCTTTCTCGCCGGTCGATATTTCGACAGTTTCTCCTTCTTCTTCTCGGAGCGTTGTTCTATACGTTAGCCGCTCCTCCGTATGAATGGAGCATTGCTGGTTGGTTCGCATTAGCGCCGCTCTTCCTCGTCATCTCTACTCAATCGCCTCGTTCTGCTTTTGTCTCTGGGGTTATCTATAGTCTGCTTTTTTGTGTGGGCATGGCTTACTGGGTGTATTTTTCTGTCGCTGCATACTTTCCTCTTGGCGTCCCCTTCAGTTTATTTAGTACAGTTCTGAGTTATTTCCTCTTTATCGCCTCCTATAGCGGATGCGCCGCGGCAAGCTCTGCTGCGTTGATACGCAGCGCGTCTCCCTTTTTCTATTGGATAGGCGTTCCGTCCTTATGGGTCAGCGCTGAATTTGCACGGACGTCCTTGTTTTCCGGATTCTCTTGGGAATTACTCGGCTATACACAGTATCGTCATCTCTGGCTCATCCAACTCGCGGACCTCACCGGCGTTTACGGTATTTCTTTTCTTATGGCCTTTGCCAGCCTCGTCGCTGCCCAGTGTTATCTCGCTCTGGCGTCCATTTCCCAACCCTTTGCAGCAGTAAAGAAGGCTCCATGGCTGGCGATCGCTTGTCTGAGCGGTCTGTTGGCCATGACCCTCAGTTACGGCGCATTTCGCATTCATCTTCACGAAAATGAAACAACCGCCGCGCCGTTAACAGTGGCGCTCGTACGGCAAGACACGCCCAATGCGCAACGCTGGCAACGTATCCATTACGCGCGCACCTTGCTTCGGTACATCTCGGCAACGCAACTCACACTTGCTGATACGACGCCGCACCTCATTGTCTGGCCGGAATTTGCTTTGGGCTTCTATCTTGATCGAGAAGTCGCGCTCCGTGCACAAATTGGAGGGTTAACCGGTAGCCTTCGCGCGCCTCTGCTTGTGGGAGCGCCACGAGTGGAAACCATGGAGGGGGAAGGTCGCTACTACAATACTGCCTATCTGATCGCCCCGGGCGGAGCCATTGTTGACACGTACGATAAAATCCATTTGTTGCCGTTTGCTGAGTTTCGTCCGCTTGGACTGCCGACCTTCCAAACACACAGCCCCGAGAAGCCGAGCGAGTTCACCCCAGGGGCGCGATCCACTATTTTCCCACTAGGGCAGACGACTTTCGGCGTCACCATCTGTTATGAGATTACTTATCCCGCCCTCACGCGCCAACTTGCTCACGATGGGGCGCAATTTTTTGTGAACATCTCGAATGAATCCTGGCTAGCGCCGGCGGGCGCCGCAGCGCTCTTACAGCACTTCTCCATGGCCGTGTTTCGTGCAGTAGAAAATCGACGTCCGCTCGCACGCATCGCCACGCTGGGCGTCTCGGGGTTTATTGACGCGGTAGGACGGATCCACGAAAATTCCTTTGATAAAGTAGGAACTTTGCTCGGGCAAGTCGTACCTCACATCGAGCAAACGGTGTATACTCGCTATGGCGATTGGTTTGCAGCCATATGTGTGGGAATTGCCGGTCTGGCGCTGGGGAGCGTACGTTGGCGCCGCGGACAAACACAATCGTCGGCTATGAAGCCATGGAACAACCGCGCTGGAGACAAATAACCGCCGCCCTCCTGACAAGCATAGTGCTAGGCCTGGCGTGTATGTGTGCGACCACGAGTACAAACTGGATTGGCGCGACTTTTCCCGGCTTTTTCCTCATTGCGAACCGCGTTATTGCCTCAGTAAGCCTCCCCCGTTGGTCGAGCGCGCAGCAGCCGTGGATCTTTCAACATGCTGTGATCGCCGTCAATGACAAACCGGCAACCACAGCCGCAGCGGTCTACGAGGCTGTCCGCCAGTTCCCGCCAGGCACAAACCTTACTTACACGCTGGCGGCAGAAGATGGACATATCTCCACTATTACCTTGCCGTCTCAGATCTTCACCCGCGAAGACTATGCCTTGTTGTTTGTTCCTTACCTGTTGAGCGGCCTCGCGCTCGCATTGACTGGTATTGTTGTCTGGTTTGTCTCTCCTCGCACGCCAGCCAGTTTCGCACTCCTCAATGGAGGCCTCGCCGGCGGGCTCTTCGCCATTAGTGGAGCTGACCTCTACGCCCCAAGTTGGTTTTTCCGGCTGCATGTGTTAGGCGAGGCCACGTTCCCAGCCGGTATGCTGATCCATCTTGCCCTGGTTTTTCCCATTGACCGCTTCCGTCGCTTTCGTACAGTCTTGCTCATCCTTTCCTATTCTGCGGCTTTTCTTCTCGGCGCCGCGTATGAAATCTTCCTCTATGAACCTCGCGTTTATTCTGCAATCCACAACCTCTGTATGGTGCATGTGGGGTTTGGGGGGCTGATACTCTTTTGCGCGGTCGCGTGGGATTATTGGACCACGGACTCGCACCTCATCCGTCAACGCGTGCGCATCATTTTGCTAGGCTTCCTTGGCGGATACACCGTGCCCGGCGGCAGCATGCTTGCCTCGGGCATCACTGGCGGTCACGTTGCCGTGAATTACGGCGGGTTTACTGTCTTTCTTTTTCCTCTAAGCCTCGGCTACGCCATCGTCAAACACGATCTGTTCGAGATCGACGCTTTTTTGAAACGGGCGCTTTTCTACCTCGCTTTCACCGCCACACTAACAGTAAGTTACATTACCCTTCTTGCCCTCCTGAACTGGGGATTGCGTTCGACAGCGTTTACTCGTTCGGCGATCTTCCCGTTGCTCTTTGCCCTTGGGGTCGCTTTTTTCCTCAACCCAGTGAAAGATTCTCTTCAACGAGGGATAGATCATGTCTTTTTCCGTCTCCGTTATGACCCCAAGAAAGTCTTGGAGGAAACAAGCGCTATTTTTGCGTCTACATTACAGCTCGACGACATTCTTTCCCATCTCTGGAACATCATCCAAGAAACGTTAGGCCTGCGACAAGGACAGATTCTCTTGATAGGGCCGACGCCAGATGAGTACACCGCCGTCCATCCTTCTTCGGGGAGAAACGTGACCTTGCAGGTTACTCATCCTCTTCTTCACGAGGTGCGACAGCGTCGCGCTTTTTCTCTGTACGATTTGGAGTCAAGCTCTCTCTCTGCTGAAACGCAGGACATTGTGCGCCAAGGGCTCGCCGACCTCGGCGCACAGCTGGTGATTCCTTTCACAGTCAAAGGCGAAGTGATCGGCTTGATCGCCCTAGGAGCAAAAGAATCCGGCGCGTTTTTCACTATTGATGATATTGACTTTTTATACACTCTAGCGAACCAGGGCGCACTTTCTATTTCCAACGCTCGCGCCTATCAGGCAATCCAAGACTTCAACACTGCCTTGGAACAAAAAGTAGAGGAGCGCACCAGCGAGTTAGCGCGGACGAACGAAGAATTATACGCCTCCGTCCAACAGCTTGAGCAAGCGTACCGGGATTTGCAGCGAAGCCAGGAAAATCTCCTGCGAGCAGAAAAAATGGCGGCGCTTGGTCGCATGACCGCTGGGATCGCGCATGAAATGAACACCCCGCTCGGCGCATCCCTTACTTCACTCAAGCTCCTGCAAGACTTAGTCGATGAGTACCAGGATTCTATTGAAGATCCGACTGTCGATCTCAACGATCATCAAGGAATTGCCGCGGAGATGGACCGGCTGGTGCGCGCCACCCGCCAATGGGTCGAAAAGGCTTCCGCTCATATTCGCAGTCTCAGAACTCATACCCGCGACCTCCAGCGGGGCGAGACGCGGCCCTTCTCCGTTATCCAAGTGATCGACGACGCCAGCTTACTCCTTGCTCACCGGCTCCGTCTCTCCCAATGCTCGCTGATCGTTTCTTGCTCGGTGACGGACCCTATCCTCTATGGAGACCCGGGCAAACTTGGTCAGGTGTTAACGAATTTGATTCTCAACGCGATTGACGCCTATCAGGAGACCAAGGGCGCGCGCGGAGAGATCTTCATAGAGGTGTCAGAAGTAGATCACACGTTGGAAATCCGCGTTCGCGATCACGGCAGCGGCATCCCCCAAGAACACGTCGAGCGGATTTTCGAAGAATTCTTCTCCACCAAACCGTTAGGAGAAGGCACGGGACTCGGGCTCCCCATCGCTCGGAACATTATTACCAACTTCTTTGGCGGCGCGCTCTCCGCGACCTCTACGCCTGGTCAGGGCAGCGAGTTTCTGCTGCAACTTCCACGCGACAATCCGATCGAGACCGGCCAAAGAGCAAAGGATTCGTTTGCCCAGGAAGAAGCTAATCCTATCGAACAACTGTCAACTTGATGAGCGCAATGGCGTAACCGTCACTTCAGGGGGGGAGAGAAACATCTGAGCCGTCCGTCGAATATCTTCCGGGGCCACGCTCTCAAGCACACACGCAAAAACCGAGAGCTGGTGAGTTCCGGTTTGCAGTTGGTCTACATGCGTAAATTGGAAGCCAAAAAGCGGTCGTCCGCCGACACCTTTGTCGATCTTCGTTTCATCATCAAAATAGAGTTGCTGCTCAAGACGTTGCAGCACGCCCTCGAGCCGCACAATGAATAAGACCGTCCGTCCTTCAGGCAACAACAACGCAGCCCAGCGTGCAGCACGCCCGGCCAGTTGCTGCTTTGCCGGCGTCATGTGACCGTTTACAGGCTCGCC
>CAZUFQ010000244.1:3638-8739 GCA_964618735.1 uncultured Enterobacteriaceae bacterium | reverse complement strand
CTTCGGGGTCCAGCCAGTGAATGTCCTTTACGCGCGGATGATCCCAGCCACTGTCGTTATTGCCGCGCGCGGCTAGTGTTGGAGCAATCATGTCAAGCCAATCCAGCACGCGCGGAGAAACAATGTCGCCGCCGTGCAGAATCAAGTCTACACCAGTAAAAAGATCGCGCACTTCATCCCACAGATCGCGGATAGTGCTAGGAAGATGAGTGTCGGTTAATAAGCCAATTCGCATAGATTTAACCCAAGCGATAGCACTCTCGCACATTCGTGCCAAGAATCTTTGGGCGTGCGGACTCCGGCAGCAGGCCAACAAGCCGTTGCAGATTGGGAATGTATTCGGGCGGGTGATCGCTATGCGGGAAGTCACTAGCCCAGAAGAAACGGGCCTCGCCAACGAATGGGATCACTCCGGCCAAAGATCGCTCATCTGGATCGCCGGATGCCCAACATTGCCGCCGGAAGTATTCACTGGGCTTGTGTTTCAGCGGCACACTCTTGCCGATCGGCGACTCGTACACCGCGTCCATCCGTTCGAGCCAGTAGCCAATCCAGCCGGCGCCAATTTCTAAAATGACGACACGCAACTCAGGGAATTTGTCAAAGACGCCATATTGAAAGAGCGATGTGAAGCCCTCACGGATGACATTGCCAAGGACAACGTTTTGAAAGAACGCGGTGTCACGGCCAGTCATTTTGCCGAAGCGAGTCGGCGCGGCCCAATGCGGTTCAAAGGAAGGATGAAGACCACAGGGCAACCCCAGCTCCTCCGCTGCGGCAAACACGCGATGATGATCCGGATGTCCATGCACCTTACGGCTCCAGATGAAGGGCGGCACAAAAAACCCCTTGACTCCATCACGCGCTGTACGGCGCAGCTCTTCTTCCGCCAATTCAGGTATGCCAAGAGGGATATGCGCGATGGGCACAAGGCGACCGTTTGATTCTGAACAGAAATCTACAATCCAACGGTTGTACGCACGCGCGTAGGCCATCGATAGTTCAAGGTCCTCACACTCGGGCTCCCATAAGAGCCCAAGCGTTGGATACAGCAGTGCGACTTCGATGTTCTCGATATCCAAACGTTTGAGACGTTCCTTAGCATCCATCGAGCCGAACGATGCGTTATCGACATAGCCTGAACCAGTCGGCTCGCGCTTATACTCAATGCCGCCAAGCTGATCCATTACGCCCAGAAATGACGGTGCGCCGCCGCGCGTCATCTTCGCGGGTTTGCCGTCGACTTCGAGATATTCGAGTCCGCGATCATCTTTACGGACGCGTACGGCGCGGTCGCGATACTTGGGTTCAAGATATTTTTCCCATAAGTCAGGCGCTTCGAGAATATGGCCGTCAGCGTCAACTACACCGGAATAGGGAATGCGAGGTAGATTGTCAGGCGTCATGAGCAACGTCCCTCCTTACTCAACTCGATCTCGATATTACCAGGGAGGGTCAGACGTGCAAGCGGATGAGTTTGACCAAAGCGCTTCCCTTGTTTGGCAGCGCCGCTTCTTTTTGGTATTGCTAGAGTTCACCGCTGCATGATGTGAGGAGCACGCTATGGCAGACACTCGTTCGTATGGATCAATCACCGTCGATGAACAAAGTTACAAGTTACCCGCTACGGTCCGTCCGGAGCGTTATCAAATCCGTCTGACTCCAGATCTCACAGCCTTCACGTTTGCTGGAGAAGAAATCGTGGCTGTCCAGGTGTTGGAACCAACGCCGGAAATCAGCCTGAACGCTGCAGAGCTGCAAGTGCACTCGGCAAGCGTGATTTCCCAGAATGGTCGCACGAGCACTGGGACCATTGCCCTTGATGAAATCAATGAGCGAGCCATCTTCACGTTTCCTGAGCCGCTTGCTCCTGGGTCCCATCAATTGCGGTTGACGTTTTCCGGCATTCTCAACGACAAACTGCACGGCTTCTATCGTAGCACCTACAAAGATGCAAATGGCCAAGACAAAGTGCTGGCGTCTACTCAATTTGAGTCCACCGACGCACGCCGCGCGTTTCCATGCTGGGATGAACCCGCGCATAAAGCAGTCTTTCAGACGACGCTCGTCATCCCGCAACATCTCACAGCGATTTCCAATACCGCCATCGTGCGCGAAACGCCGTTACCCGGCACGGGAACAAAAGAAGTTGTCTTCGCCGACACTATCAAGATGTCCACTTATCTCGTCGCCTTCATTGTCGGTGAATTTGAAGGCACTGAACCCGTGTATGTCGATCAGAAACCGTTGCGCGTCTGGGCCGTGCCCGGCAAGCGTCATTTAGGGAAATATGGTCAGGAGATCGGCGCGGCGTCGTTGCGATTCTTTAGCAACTATTACAACTACCCCTACCCTGGCGACAAACTTGATTTGATCGCGATCCCCGATTTTGCCTCGGGCGCGATGGAAAATCTCGGCGCTATCACATTTCGTGAAACTGCGCTGCTCGTCGATGAACATGCGGCGTCGCGCAGCGAACTGGAGCGAGTGGCGGATGTGGTCTCACATGAAAACGCTCACATGTGGTTTGGCGACCTCGTCACCATGCGGTGGTGGAACGGCCTCTGGCTCAACGAAGCGTTCGCCACGTTCATGGAGATCCTAGCGGTTGATGACTGGAAGCCTGACTGGCAACGGTGGACAAGTTTCTCCGTGTCTCGCGCCGCCGCCATGGTGGTAGACGGCCTTAAGAGTACACGCCCGATCGAATTCCCTGTGCATCGGCCTGAAGAAGCAGCAGGGATGTTCGATGTGCTCACCTATCAAAAAGGCGCGGCTGTGCTACGCATGCTTGAGCAATATCTGGGCGGCGAGACGTTCCGCGCCGGCATTAACCTCTATTTGCAGAAGCATCAGTTCGATAATACAGAAACCACGGATTTATGGGATGCGATCGAAGAATCCTCTCGTCAGCCTGCGCGTGCGTTGATGGACACGTGGGTGTTCCAACCTGGCTACCCTCTGTTAAGCGTGCGGGCCGAAGGCAGGGACGTCATCATCTCGCAGCAAATCTTCCGCTACCTGCAAGACGGCAGCGATCTGGACCGCCGCTGGCAAGTGCCGATCTTCTTACGCACCAACACTGCAAACGGGGTGCAGAGTCAAACAGCCTTGCTCACTGGGGACGAACTTCGCATCACTCTCTCCTCACCGCCGGAATGGGTCGTGGTCAACGCCGGGGGGCACGGATGCTATCGGGTGCGCTATGCGCAAGATCTGCTCAATCGCCTCACCGCTAATCTGTTCAACACACTCTCCGCAGTAGAACGTTTCAATCTTGTCAATGACACCTGGGCGGCGGCGCAAGCCGGTCTTGTCCCCATGACAACGTATCTCGACCTTCTCCCGTTGTTCCGCGACGAGACCGATCACAATGTATGGACCATCATCCTGGGTTCGTGTCATTCCCTCTACAACGTGTTAGATGCGGCGCAGCGACCGGCCTTACAAACGTTGGTGCGCAAATTACTCACGCCAATCGTGCAAAAACTCGGCTGGAGTCCCCAAGCTGGAGAGCATGAATTGATCAGCCAGCTACGTGGAGAACTTCTCGGCGCGCTTGGGACGCTCGGCGACGACAAGACGGTGCAAGCCGAAGCACGGACTCGTTATGCTCAATATAAGCAGAATCCAGAGGCAGTAGACCGCAACGTAGTTCCGGCGCTCGTGTCGATTCTTGCTTTCAGCGGCGGCGCGGCGGAATATGAAGAATTCACCACCAACTTCAAAACAGCGAAGACTCCGCAAGAAGAAACACGCTATCTCTTTGCTCTCGCTGCATTCCGTCCAGCCGGTTTATTTGAGCGAACCCTGCAACTCACGATCAATGGCGAAGTCCGCACCCAGAACTCGCCATACTTGATGCGGTCGATTCTTCTCAACACCGAAAGACGCGAACGCGCCTGGGAATTTCTCAAAACGAATTGGGACGAGATGGGCCGTCAATATCCGGACAACTCTATCGTTCGCATGTGTGAAGGGATCGTTTCTCTGGTGACGCCGCAACTCGAAGCTGAAGTTATCGACTTCTTCGCCTCTCATCCAGTCAAGCAGGGTGAGAAGACTATGCAACAGCACTTGGAAAAACTCCGCATCGCCGTCGCTTGTAAACAACGTGAAGCGGCGAATGTTGAAGCGTACCTGCGGCGGGCGGCGTAACCAGGAGCAACATAACGGGGCGCAGCCTTTTGCGCCCCGATTTTACTCTGGCAATCTCCCTCAACACTTTCTCCTTGACTTTCAGAATCCTATAACGGTAAAACAGGGAGCATGGCAGCTCCGATTGTCGACCAAGTAGTTGATTTCTACTCCGCGCTCTTCGGTGATATTTTCTCTGCATCTTTTCAACAACGAATCACTGACCGGCTCAAACAAAAGGCGGTGCTCCGTCAGATTGAAGAAGCCGCTGATGCGGCCTCACAATCACTTATCCGCTTCTACCTGAATGAACGACTCCCTGAACAACAAGTCGCCAATATCCTCTATAGATTTTCTGAGTTGAGCAATCTGCTTAAACGCAACGACATCACCAATCCGAATATCGCCCGCGAAACAATTGTTGAAACCCTGCTTGGACACCTTTCTTGCCCTGAATCCGTCCAGGAAGCAGGCCAGGCCGCTATTTATCGAATTTCCCTCCACTCCATCGTACAAGTGCTGATGCTTGTTGGTCCGGTCATGGCCGAGTGGCAAAAGCTCAACTTCTCAAGCACCTTTGAGCTGCCTCGTCGTGTGGTCAATCGTCTCAACCAGATCAGCGAACAACTTGGAGCCTTGGGCCGCGCTGGCCAGACTGCGGCAGACGATGCCTACGAACTCTCGTACCGAGACTACTTACTCCAACGGTTCCACCGGATTGAGGCTGGCACTGTACGCATGACGACCAACCTCGACGTCGATCTCCGAGAACTTTTCATCATGCCTCAGTTACTCGTACAGTCATCGGCAGACGAACGTAGTGGCGCTGAGGCAGCCGAAGCCGCCGCTCTTATGAACTTAGCGGCAGCCCGTGAATTATTCGGAGGCTTCCATGAACAAAGGCTGGTCCCTGAGAAAAAAAGAGACAAACACAATGATGATTAAACGCATAAGCACCCTTTCG
>CAZUFQ010000244.1:0-3628 GCA_964618735.1 uncultured Enterobacteriaceae bacterium | reverse complement strand
GGTCCCTAAGAAAAAAAACGACAAACCAAAAGGGAGTTCTGCTTTTCAGAAGGTCAAAGACTTCCCACGCAACGTGAGCATCGGCGTTCCTGGTAGCGGCAAGTCCACTTTTCTCGAATGGCTGCAGTTGCAGCTCGCATCAGTTGAAGAAGAATTAGTCATGTCTGGCAAACAGGCCATCCCCTTGCTTTTGCGAGTGCGACAGCTCGATCCGCGTAATCTTCCTCGTGGAGCAGAGTTGAGCGAGAAGGCGACCGCAAGCAAAGACAGGGCTGCCCTCATGCCTCTCGGCTGGATCGATCGACAAATGCAAGCAGGATGCGTGCTTCTTATGCTCGATGGTCTTGATGAAACCGAGCCGGAAATACGAGACCGCTATGTCCTCCCTTGGCTCCACGATCTTTGTCGCGACTATCCACATTGTCGTTACCTGATTTCTTCTCGTCCGGTCGGATACCCGCCCGGAGCACTCAAAACTTTAGGATTTGCTGAGTGTAGTGTGCAGGATTTCGACGATACTGAGATTGGTGAGTATTGCCGCCATTGGTGCACGGCGATCTGCCTGGCACGCAATGAACCAGACGAAGAAGCACGCCGTGAAGGTGCCAACGATGGAACGCGGATCGTTCAAGGGTTTGGAGACCACCCATATATCCGCAACTTAGCCCGTAATCCATTGATGCTCTCAGCAATCTGCTTGGTCAACTACTTTGAAGGAGGTGAACTCCCCAAGGATCGGGCTGTGCTCTACCGACTCTGCGTTGAGGGTCTATTACACCACTGGGACCACCGACGCGGCATCCGCTCTGAATTTACGCTGGAAGAAAAGCTTCGCGCCTGTCGTGAAGTTGCCCTGGCCATGCAGGCAGATGACCGGGCGGAATATGAAGCAGACAAAGTACAACAGATATTTACTAACGTGCTGCAGAACTCCCAACAGGCAAAGCTACTTCTTGAACACATTCGCTACCGCACCGGACTGTTGTTGGAGCGTCGTCCGAATATTTTTGCCTTTGCTCATCTCACGTTTCAAGAGTATCTGGCGGCCCGGTCGATTTACGAAGGCAACAGACTCGACTTCAATGCCAATCGACTGGCTCACGAACACCACGATGGTCGATGGAAAGAAGTCATTGCTCTCTATTGCGGATTAGCCTCCACCGCTACTGCACGGGAAATGATCGAGAAACTTATTACCCAACCAGATTCTCTTGAGCTTGCGTCCGTATTATCAGAGGCATACCTGTCGGCTGGCCCTGAACTGGCACAAGATGTGCCCTTCCGTCGCATGGTATTGGAACGAATTGCACTTGCGCCGGAAGACGGACCCGGCTCAGTCCTCGATAGGTTTCTCCCACAAGAAGTGGTTCCGATAGTAAACCAACTCGTTGGCAAGAGCAAAAACAACTTAAATGTTAGTGCCTCTTATTCATGGTTGCTAAGCCACTCGACGCAATCGGATGAGAACATGCTCTATGAACGGCTTGAAGATTGGCACCTATTGAGCCCAAATCAGGCCTGTGAATTAGTCCATCTTCTGCACGCTTATGGGTCAGACACGATATTGTTAAAGTTAGCCTCCGATGCCGCTATGTACACAGCTCCGGGTCCTCAGTTTTCCGGTGCGCTCTCTTATATTTCTCAAGCGCAGATCGCATTGTTAGGGCTGGCTTGGAGAGCATCTTCCCCTCTTCAAAGATCTCAAAATTTACGGATTTCTCCGGGTGTCGATGCTGCATTCCTTCATATCCTACGCACGCTCGCCACTTCGGAGGATCTAAAGACTTTTCAGAATCTTCGTGGGGTAGATTTTCTTGAAATACGTAGTCAAAAGCGACTTCCATTCAACAAAACGACATGGCCGGAATTTGCCTCGTTAGCGCGGAGACTGGCTGAACGTTTGCTAGAAGCATTGCAAAACGATCCCGATTGGGAAAAGCCAAGAGATCGCGATGATCTCAACTGGGAAAAGCAAGAAAGAGATCGTGCGATTCGCGCCTTAATCTCATGGGCTGATTCCTTAGAGCGAGCAATTACATCTCAAAGAGAGAAAAAAGTAATAATGAAAACTCCAAGAAAAAGACGAGCCTTAAAAGGCCAAGATAGAGGCGACCGAGTATGATCACCGAGACTAAAATCTCGCCTGCGTTCGAGCCGTTTCTTGAAGATAGCGGTCCGAACGACAAGCGCGACGCGATCGTAATTTACAAAGCGCCAATGGACGACGGCCCGCGTGTACGGGGCCGCTTACGCGAGATCAAACGACGTCTTGATTATGTCAAGCAACGCGCCGTCGCACAAAAACCGGTACAGGCGGAACTCTTTGAGGGTTATCAAAAAGCGAGTACGAAACGCCTTCCTGACAAACGACCTCTCGACGTTTCTCCTATCGGCGCGAACACCCTACCTATCGCGACAGTTGAAGTCACCCGCAAAACGCTTCCAGCGTTAGCCGAGCAGCCGCAGGTCGTGGCTATCTTACCAAATCAGCAAATTCACCTTATTAAACCTAAAGAAGTAGACTACGAGAAGCTCGCGAAACAGGAGCAAAAGGACAAAACAACTTGGGGATTGAAACAACTAGATATTCATAAAGTGTGGAAAACAACCAAAGGCGCTCATATTAACATCGCCGTTCTCGATACCGGCGTCCATGCCGAACATCCCGCGCTCCAGGGTCGAGTCAAAGAGTTTGTTGTGGTCGATCCTTCAGGACGACGAATTACGACTAACGCTACTTTTGACTGTGGTAAACATGGCACCCATGTCTGCGGGACGATTGCCGGTGGGAGAACCGCCGAGGGTGTGACCATCGGTGTCGCGCCGGAGGCGAATTTATTTGTTGCTGCTGTTCTCATCGGTGATGCAACATTGAGAACTCTCTTGGAAGGGATTAGCTGGGCAATCGAAAAAGGCGCAGACATTATCAGCATGTCGCTTGGATTCAGTTACTATGAGCCGCTTTTTGCCGAAGTGTTCGACATCTTGCTGAACCAATATGGCATTTTACCCGTAGTAGCTATCGGCAATGAAAATCATGGCAACAGTAGTTCTCCAGGGAATGCCTATAATGCCTTCTCCGTCGGCGCAATAGAAAAAATGACCGGTGGAAAATCTGAGGTCTCCTCTTTCAGTAGTGGGGCTAGCCTTGTCTTTCCCGGACAGGAACCTAACGCCCTCGTTACAAAACCTGATGTGGTCGCTCCAGGTGCGCAGGTCTTCTCCTGTATTCCTCCAGAGAAGAGGCCGGAAGGAGAGTATCTCTACACCTATATGGACGGCACTTCGATGGCGACTCCGCATGTAGCTGGGGCTGCTGCCCTCCTAATGGCGGCTAAGCCGGAAGCGTCGGTCAACACAATTATTTCGGCGCTGAAGGACACAGCGAAGCATCCAGACGGTAATGATCGCCGGCCTGACAATCGCTGGGGTCATGGATTGATTCGTCCGGTCGAAGCGCTCAAAGCCCTTGGTTGATCAACGAAGAAGCGTATAGTAAAGCTTATGCCGCACGGAATGATCGCCTCTCAACAGTCCAAAGTCAGTCGTGAATTTGCCGCTCGGCTTGAACATGCCAAGCCAAAACAAAAAGTCCGTGCAATTGTTCTACTGCAAGGGCAACGAACCG
>CAZUFQ010000243.1:0-8753 GCA_964618735.1 uncultured Enterobacteriaceae bacterium | reverse complement strand
ACCAGTTACCATCAAACTGGTATTCGTGAGGACGCCATGGGTATGGGCGTACACGATGCCAGCATTAACCTGCGAGGAGAGCCCAAAATCATCTCCATTGACAATTAAGCGCCGTTCAGTAGTTGAACTCATCATAGAGTTTTCTACGTTCTCGCCCGGTTCCCGGGTCTGCGAAACCCTTTACGAAATCCCAGGATAAAAGAGAAAACCCCAATCACTCCGATCACCAACAACCAGCGCATAGTATATGACCAATTCCCCTTCCAGCCTCGGAGCAAGATACCCTCGTACATTTCTAACACTGCTACTCCGGCTATCCAACCACAACAGGACTCATACTCTTTCCGCCACGCGAAGCGCCATCCGAAGGGTAGGGTGGTCCGCACTGCGGCGCCTAGGTTGCCCAAGATAGGAAAAAAACGCGGGACATCGTTTCGTTCATACTGGTGATAATCCTCCCCAAATCTCCGTCGCATCCGCTTCTCCTCCATGTCCGTAATGACGTGATAGAGATAAGCAAACGGCGCGAGGAGGAGCAGATATGCCCAGGGATTATTGAAAATAATGATGAGCCCGGCGGCGATGAGAAAATTGCCGGTGTATAACGGATGGCGCATGAGCGTGTACGGTCCCCGATCACGCACTCCCCATTTCCCCACTGTGGCGTTGCTGCCCCACGCCCACAGCCGCATCCACTGTCCAAACATGCAGACCAGAACTCCCAGTATATCCGTAAGCGTATCAAGCAGCGGACTTCCGCCAGGCATTACTGGCCGTAACCAGACAACACAAAACACGATGAATGGAACAGGAAGATAACGCCGGTAGCGTCGCAACCAGACCCCAAGGCCTGTTTCCGGGTGTGGCGGAAGCGGCGTCCCGGAAGGAGAGACGGAAGGGTGCGATGAAGAATCCGAAATCATCTGGCCGCTTGTACCGAGGACTGCCGTCGGATGCAACCGGGGCCGTCCTTTGCAGAGACATACAATTCATTCACCGAGATGCACCAGGATAAGCCGTATTTCTGGATCAGGGCCGGCTGACTCTTTACTATCGAGGACAAAACGGACATGGGGAAGCGAGCGAAATTTCTCCCAAGACGAGTCTCGGAGCAGATAATATCCTGGTTGACAACGGCCAAACTCTGGCTGCTCGGCGCACGACGCCAGAGGTACATGTCGGTCTAGGTAGAAATAGACCTGCGAGAACTCGTCAAACTCAGACGAGTACGAGACTGGCGTGTAAAACCACAAGGGCTCCTGTGGATCAACGGTGCGCTGGATGGCCGCAGCGAATCCAGTCATACCTTTGTACTCTTTGAAATACGCGCGAGTAAAAGGATATCTTGCGAACGACGCGACGACTAAAAAGCTGAGCAGCCCCCACAATGCGGCTCGCCAACGCCCAGCCGTGCCCACAAACACGGCCCAGACGCCAATCCCACAGGTCACGACGTACAAACACGCGGCATACTCAGGATGGTCCGTAAGGAAGCGAAGGTGAACAGCGAGGTTATTCCATTTCTTTTCGCCCAGCCACTGATCAACCCAGGGGTCATTGATGGACAATCGGCCACAGAGAGCTGAAATGACGCCAGCCAGTATGGCCCCAGCACTCACCAAAGCTACGAGCCGCAACACAGTACGCAGCCACGGGGGAAGCGGACGCTCTTGTGCGGCCACCCAGGGCCAGCCCCACTCGGCCGCAAAGAGCGCGGCAGCTGGATACGTTGGCAATAAATAGACATTCCGCTTGCCGGAAGAGACCGAGAAAAAGATAAAAATGGTCGCCCACCAGAGCAGTGGTAAGACGCCTTTCTCCCGCACGGGGGCGTGACGCGAAAAGTTCCATAATCCGATACAAAATAGAAAACTCCAGGGAAACCCTTCCCCCAAAAACGGCAGGATGAAAAAGACGCTCGAAGGAATGCGCTTTCCCGATCCCGCCGTAAAGCGCACCAGGTTCTCCTGTAACACCTGCTTCTGGACAAACGGCCATCCTTCCTGGGCAAACGCCAGGAGGTACCACGCCAGCGGCAGCCCTATGGCGAGGAGCACCCCCGGGAGACTGAATAAAGACCACAACCGCGACAATTGTTGTTGAACCGCCAAATAGGCCACGATAACCAAAAGCGGTAAGATGTAGCCAACCGGTCCTTTACTCAACGTGGCGCCGGCCAACGATAAATAAAAGGCGAAGCTACGCCAGCCTCGCCACTCTTCATCCTCGTACATCACGGCAAAGCTCGCGATTGCTGCTAGGACAAAGAATGACAGTACGGGATCAACCCACGCCTCACGCGACATTTCCAAAAAACATGGAATAGTAAACAAAAGCAAAGCGGCGAGCACGCCCACTGTACGACCAGACAGTCGACAGCCGAGCAAACAGGTCAACGCCACACTCAAGGCGGAAAAAAAGGCGTTAGGAAATCGGACGCTCCATATAGAAACCCCACCGGAAAGCGTAGACACGGCGGCGCCGAACCAGTGCAGGAGCGGCGGTTTTGAGGGGATGGTTTCTCCGTTTCGTAAGGGGAGAATGAAGTTGCCAGAGCGCACCATCTCCTGCGTCACCAGCGCTTCGCGGCCTTCCATCGTGCGATAGATTGGTCCTTCTCCCAGCCTCCACACAAAAGAAGCGAAGGACAGCACAAAAAGCAGTGCGGCAAGCACGAGCGGAGAAACTCGATGAAAGAAACTAAGCGCAGCAGAAAACATAGCGTCCGGCAAAATTGCAACGCTTCCTATCATTCTTACTGCGCTTGGGATAGGTCGGGGCGGCATTACAGAAAGAGTGCTTGCCGCCTCTCTATTTTCAGGACTTGGGAATAAGCAAACTGGCGATGAGTTCATACGCTTGATCATTGGCCATGCCCATGACCAAGCCGGCGCGCGCATCGCGGAAGTAGCGTTCAAAGGGTAGACGCGCGGCAAAAGCGGTCCCGCCGAATATCGTCATCAGGTCTTGCGTAACTCGCACTGCTGCTTCGGAGCACAGCACTTTGGCCTGCACAAATGGCAAGGGCGACGTCGCTCTGCCTCCATCGGCCACCGCCGCTGCTGTATGTAACAGGGCCCGGGCGGCCTCGATTTGCGCGCTCATCTCCGCGAGGCGGCGTTGATTGATAGGACTATCTAATCTTCTCGCGCCGCTTTGGAAACGCTTGCTTCCTTCCTGGATCGCGAGTTCATAGGCGCCCGAAGCGATGCCAAGGTACGCAGCGCCATACGTGAGAATCAGCAGGGGCATGAGATACTTGGGGATGACGGGCTCATCTTCATGCCCGATCCCCAGGCGGTTTTCTTCGGGCACGACGCCGTTGAAGAGCATGGGGCTGCTGCTATTGCCGCGCATCCCCAATCCATTCCATTCACCGAGCACTTTCCAGTCTACTTTATCTCTCTCCACCACCAGAAAATCCGGCATCCCTTTGGCGGGGCGTCCTTCGAGACGACAGAGCATAGAGTAATGCGTCGCCTGGCCGGCGGAGGTGACATAAGACTTCCGCACATTGTCCAGTTGGAACCCGTCATCAACACGTTTGCAGGTTGAGACCTTCATCGCCTCGGGATTCCAATCCGCGCCTGTGGTTCCTGTAGTCTCACCGCCGGCGATAGTAGTGAACACCTCGCCGCGCCCCAAGGGCTTGACGAATCGTTCAATCTGATCTGGCGTCGATATGTGATTGTACAGCTCCGAAGCTTCGAGGTGCATCTTGTAGCACATGGCGGTAGAAGGGCACTTCTTGGCGATCTCCTCGACGACCAAACAGGTTGTGATTAGGTCACCGCCGAGTCCGCCATATTCCGGGGAAACGCGCAACGCCCATAGTCCGGCCTGTCGCAACGCATCGAGAGATGCTGTTGGGTATTCGGCCTTCCGATCGTACTCTGCGGCGCGAGGACCAATCTCGCGCTCGGCGAGCGCTACGACACGATCTTTCCAGTCTTGTTGTGTTGAGGTGAGGGGAAAATAATTCATCTGTTAGGCTCCTTTGTTTAGTTAAGCGTTGTTGTCTTTTCCCACTGGTAAGCGAGCCGCGGCCCAGCTGAGTTCGAGATGCACGACGTTTGGGAAGCCCATCTCTTGCAGTATGTCCGCCGTAATTGTAGGGTGCGCTCCGCGCACCGACAAATCTGGTGCACAAGTGCACCCTACGACTCTATGATCCAGCCTCAGCACTCGTTTTTCATTCATCATTCTGCCTTCATCAGTCATAATTTATTTGAGCCCCGCTTTGCGCAAAGCCGTCACAAAACGCTCCAAGACGGCTGGGTCTTTGTAGTGTAGCCTCTGCCGGTACCCGTCCAGTGTGAAATTCGGACTGATGCGCAGAATTTCTGCTGCCTCCGCTCGCGCCTCCTCTTCGTGACTAGATTCGCTGTAGACAACAGCCAGAAAAAAGTGAGCAGCGAGCAGATTGGAGTTGCGGGTGAGAGCGCTCTTGAGAAGGGGAATCGCCTTTTCATCCTGCCGCATTAACGTATAGGACCAGCCTAAGTTCACCAAATACGCGGCCGGATACCGGGGATTGAGGCGCATAGCCTCCTCGATCAACCTGATGTTTTCCTCTGGTCTCCCCGCTATGTTCAGAATGATTCCCAAGTTCATGTAGCCTTCTGCATCATTGGGGGCAAGGTCGATCGCACGCTTGCCCTCAGCGATGGCGCGCTCGTACTGCTTTTTATGTATGTACAGAAGACCTAACACGCCGTGGGCCAGAGAAAGGGAATCGTCCAAAGTGATCGCTTTCTGCGTGAGGGCAAACACCCGCTCTAGAGATTGCGGGTCCTGACTCCATTGCCACATCCAATCCAACGTATGCGTTGCGCCCAGTCTTGCGTATGCCGCCGCATATTGCGGATCGAGCTCAATGGCCTTCTCATACATCTGCCGTGCCTGTGCCATTGCTTCCTTGGTGAAGCGCCAATAGTCCTCGGTGCCACGCAAGAAGTAGTCGTAGGCCTCCAGGTTGTCTGTGTGTTTGCGCGCAATGACTCCTATCTCCTCCAACGTGAGCTGCAGCTTCAGTGTGGTCTTGATCTTCTGCACAACCTCATCTTGTAACGCAAAGATATCCGCAAGTGGTCGGTCATACTGCTCGGACCACAGATGATAACCGGTGGCAGCCTCGATCAACTGCACGGTGATGCGTACTCGCTGGTCGGCTTTCTGTACGCTGCCTTCCAAGACGTAGCGCACGCCCATCTCGCGCCCCACGTCTTGCACCTTCACTGCCTTGCCTTTGTAGGTGAACGCCGAGTTGCGGGCGATGACAAAGAGACTGGAGATTTTGGAGAGATCGCCGGTCAGCACTTCGGTGAGGCCGTCGCTGAAGTATTCTTGGTCCGGGTCTTTGCTCATGTTGACAAAGGGAAGGACAATGAGCGAGGGCTTGTCAGGGAGCGGTAATGCCGCTGGCGTGGCTTGGGTGCTAGGGGTTGGGGATTGGGGGTTAGGGATTGGCGAGGAAAGATAGCGAACGACCGCGAGAGTTCCGGCAATAAACAATAAGCCGGCACCCGCTGCCATCGTCCATGTGCGGCGGGTATTGCCCGCCCTACGACGTTCTAGACTTGCGACCTGATGACGTGATGACTTTCGACTTGCAGCTTCCTTGTCGGTCCCCTCACCCTGGCCCTCTCCCCCAAGGGGCGAGGGAATCTCAAACACGATCCGGTAGATGCGCACCGGCTTAGCGATATTCTTGACCTCCTGCTCGCCTTGATAGTCGTACGTGAAGGGCAGCTTATTCTCGACATGGTCGTACACCGTGCCAGAAATACAAATGCCGCCAGGAGTCGCCAAACTCTCTAGCCGTGCGGCGATGTTGACGCCGTCGCCATAGAGTCGTTCGCCTTCGACAATTACATCGCCCAAGTTGATGCCAATGCGAAAATGCATCTGCCGATGGGCAGGCAACTCGGTATTTTTCGTCTTGAGTTCTTGTTGGATTTCGACTGCGCAGCGCACCGCATCGACGATGCTGGCGAACTCGGCCAGCAGGTTATCGCCGGGCGCATCGACCACGCGGCCTCGGTAATGTTGGATGAGAAAGGAGATTACTTCGCGATAGGCCGTAAGCGTGCGGATAGTAGCCTCTTCGTCGTCGCCCATGAGGCGACTGTAGCCCGCGACATCGGTGCTGAAGATCGCCGCCAGCTTGCGCGTCATGCCGACGGCAGGCATCTGCTCAGGCATCGTTCCTCCCTTCTGGAAGGTGATTATTCTACTCCCAGGTTGCGCCTGTCAATCGCTCGTTAGAAAAGGCGATCACGAGCGCAGATACGAGGCCCCGTTTACATCGACAATGGTCCCGGTTGCAAAATCAGCCTCTCCGGACGCGAGAAACGTGACAATCGACGCCACTTCTTCTGGCCGTCCGACGCGGTTGAGCGGGCTTTGCTCACGGATATCCTTGCCGCGGGGGCTGGCGAGGATCGACGCGGACATATCTGTCTCGACGAACCCCGGAGCTACAACGTAGACAAAGATATTGTGCGGCGCCAACGCCTGCGCGAGCGACTGACTCATCGCATTGAGCGCCGCTTTGCTGGCGGCGTAGGCGGGCGATTTGGGCGCGCCTCGAAACGCCCCGCGCGAGGAAATGTTTACGATGTGACCACCGCCATGCTCGACCATGTGTCGCGCCGCATGGAACATGAGGTTGGAGGGGCCGACCAAATTGGTATCGAGCGTGCGTTGCCAGACGTCGTTCCACGTGTCGTAATCAATTCTGAGCAATGGCTGCCACTCATTAATCGCCGCGTTGTTGACCACGACATGGAGCCGCCCCATATCACGTACGACGGCAGTCACGAGTTGTGCAACCGACTCGGCGTGGGCGACGTCTGCTTGGAAGAGCGCATGAGGACCACCCGGCAGCAGTGCCTGTGTCTGTTCCGCAGCTTCTCGGTCTCGATTGTAGTGAATGGCGATGCGAGCGCCGTAGTGAGCAAAGCGTTGCGCAATGGCGCGACCGATGCCGCGCGACGCGCCTGTGATGAGGACGACTTTGTCGGTGAAGTCCATAACCACTCCCCTTCTGCTGTTGTCTCTCGTCGATATGGCGCCACGTTCGATAAATTAAGGCGCTGATTCTTTCATCACATAGCCTGCGCCGCGCACGGTATGAATGAGTTTTGGTTCGAAATCGGCATCGACCTTTTTACGAAGATATTTCACGTACACATCAATGACATTCGTAAATGTATCGAAATCGACCCCCCACACGTGCTGGGCAATCAACGCTCGACTGAGTACGCGACCGGGATTGCGCAGAAAAAATTCCAACAAAGAAAACTCTTTTGCCGTCAGGTCAATCTTTTTGCCCGTGCGGGTGACTTGATGCGTCACCGGATCGAGACTTAAGTCCGCCAGCGTAAGGATGAGCGGTTGCGTCGGCGCTCCGCGTCGTAACAGCGCCCGCACTCGCGCTAACAGCTCTTCAAAGGCAAAAGGTTTAGTCAAATAATCATCGGCGCCTTGATCCAGCCCGGCGACTTTATCCGCCAACGTGTCTTGCGCCGTTAAGAGAAGCACTGGAGTCTGCACGCCGCGTTTGCGCACCTCGCGTAGTATGGACAGTCCATCTCGTTTCGGCAGCATCACATCGAGGATAAGGAGGTCATAATCCCCGTCAAAAAGCTGCGTGAGTCCATCTTCACCGTCATACGCCAGAGCGACGGTATAGTGCTCGGCTTCTAACCCGCGTTGAATAAAGCTCGCGACCTTCTTTTCATCCTCAACGACGAGCACATGCATAGGGGTCGCTCAATTCGCTCACGTCAACCGGACAGGTAAGACCACCATTTGCAGTCCAGAAAACTGCAAGCGCCGCTGCAACGTGAACGCTGCCTGGTTATGTAACACTTTGTCCCAGAAATGTTCTTGCCGAAAAACCAGTTTCCCGGCGAAAAAGACCGAGCGAGGAAACCGCTTGGCGACTTCGTGCGCCAAGTGTTCTAGCTCATCAATCGCATCAGTGCCCATGGCGCACCAATACTCAGCATACAACCCTTGTCGTTTCACGAAGCGAGTGTACTTTTCCAGACTACTTTCCGTTTCCTGCTGCAGGTGCTCGATTTCTTCGCGTCCTTTGAAACGGTTAGTGTCGATGACGCCGACGCCGACGAATACAAAATTCTTGAAATGCGAGCCAAAGAGACGCGGCACGCCTAACACGGCGTGAATGCCGAGCCCGTTATACCCATTGACAAAAAACACTGCCGTTGGGGCGTTGGTATCGCGTGCAGGCACCGGCGCGTGCTCATCCGGAAGCGGAAGATCTAAGAGAATGTCGTCGAGCCGGTGTAAGCTTCTCTCGGCGATGCGGTAGTGTTGGTTGATGTACAAACACAAGCCAATCACCCCCGACGTGAGGACGATCGTCACCCAACCGCCTGCCCGAAACTTGAGGGCTACGGTTGCGACCAAGATGGAAGAAGTGAGAATCAAGCCTGAGCCATTGATGAGCAACCGTCGTAACCAGGTCTTTTCGCGGTGACGTGCGTCCCACCAATGTCGACACATGCCGAGTTGTGAAAGTGTAAAGGTCAGAAACACATTGATGCTATACAAAACGACGAGCAGATGGACGTCGCCGTGGGTGTAGAGTAGCAGCACCAGAGCGGCGCCGCCCATAAGTAAAACGCCATCCTGCGTAACCAGCCGTTCGCTGAGCTGATAAAAACGCCGCGGCACCCAAGAGTCGAGCGCCATGTTGGAGAGCACCTGCGGTCCGCCGAGAA
>CAZUFQ010000242.1:0-8766 GCA_964618735.1 uncultured Enterobacteriaceae bacterium | reverse complement strand
TGAAGGATAACGTACTGATAATCGATGTTTCCCAAGAATTCTTCTTCGGCGGGTCAGTTGAGGTTCGCAACGCTCTACCCGCTCGCTATGATGAGCACTTTCGCGTGCAACTCACCGTCATCGGTGACCAGCACTTTGACGTCGCCATCGAGCCGCAGCGATTGCACCTCGGCCAACTTCATTTCCAGACCCATGTTCATCGCCTGTTGTTGCAGCATTGGACCAAACGAGTAGCCTGCCACGCCTTCCGGAAAACCGGGGTAATTCTCGATATGTTCGCAGTTGAGCACTTGGCCGCCCGCCGCGAATTTTTCGACCAAAACCGTTCGTCGCCGATCTCTGGCGGCATACATCCCTGCCGTAAACCCTGCCGCCCCTCCGCCAACAACGATAATGTCATAGACGTCTGTCATAATGGTTCCCCTCTTATGTCTGAGCAGCGTATCATACCGCAGGTTCTGGAATTCAGCTATGCACTCCAACCTACCAAAAGGCTTGCTCTTCACCACAAAAACAGGGTACAACCGCTCAATAAAGGACAAGAACACGAAGATCGATTATTGCCCACAAGAGCCGATCGTGGAGAAAGGTAAGTCTGTGGAGACGTAATGACGTGAGGAAAGGGAGCCATGTCGGAGACAACCGAGTATCAATATGATGTCTTCATTAGCTACAGCCATCTTGACCGGGCATGGGTCGAAGACCAATTATTGCCGCGACTGGAAAAAGCTAATCTGAAGGTCTGTATCGACTATCGGGATTTTAAGTACGGTTTGGCTAGTCAGATCAATATGGAAGAGGCGGCAAAAGATAGCCGTCACACCATCGCCGTCCTGACACAAAACTGGGTTAATAGCGAATGGTCGCAATTTGAAACCTTGATTACCACTCTTAGGGACCCAATAGGAAGATTACAAAGACTGATTCCTTTACTCCGCGAGGATTGTTCACTGCCGGAACGCATCGAGTTTCGCACGTATGCAGACTTTCGCGAAGTTAACGAACAGATTTGGGAGCGGTTGCTTGACCAGCTTTTGCCACAGTCTTCTTCATCAAATTCAAACTCATCTACATCGCCAACCTCTGCCTTTCCTGATCGCAACCCGTTTCTGGGAGAAAGTCCACGCCTCGTGGGTCGCGACGAAGAAATGTGCCGCATCAAGGAAAAGCTCCAGGCTGGTAATCACTGCTCACTGGTTGGTCCGCCAGGCAGCGGCAAATCTCACCTGCTTCGAGCAATTCATGAGGACCTTCCTTCTTGGCTTGGCTGTCAGGCGCAAGCAGTGTTGGCTTTGCAGTTTCGCGGCATTTACAACCTGCGCGAGTTACAGGAAACGATCGTCCAAGCTCTAGGTGGGCAGAAAGCGGGAGAGTGGCGTAGTCTCTTTCGTAGCAAATCGCCTCGCCTCATTGTTCTTGATGACGTTGGAGTGATGGACTCCGGCGAGCGCGGCCTCGCCATGCGCAGCTGGCTCAGGGGCTTGGATGATGGGTTTAGAACAAAATTATTGCTGGTGAGTAACGAACGCCTAGAAGTGCTCTTTCGCAAAGATGACCCGACCCGCGATTCACCGCTCGCGGGACTTGATCCCACTCCGGTGCAATGCAGGCCATTACCTATCACTATTTGCCGTCAGCTCGTTGCGCAGCGGCTAGAGCGGCTTCCTCTAGACGTAGAGCAGTTTGCCGATTTGTTCAGCCAATCCCGCCAGCCGAGAGACTTGCTCAATCTGTGCGCGCAAAGGTTTGAAGACTTGCGGAAGAGTGATGCTTGACCATGTCAAGGCCTCAAAACAGTTTAGATACTCATGTAGAGAGGCAGGACGAAACAAGGCAGGTCTGGATCTCGCCGGACATCCGTCATTCCCGCGCAGGCGGGAATCCAGGGCAACGTAGCACGCAAGCCACCCCGCCACCTATCAGGCCACCCGACCTCCCCTACGCACCCAAACACGAGAAACCCCTCTCGTTGTGGAACCCGCTCGACTACTTACAACTGCTGTACTGGGTGTTCTACTTTCCGCAAGCTATCCGCTGGTATGTGGAAACTTTTGGCAGTCTGCCGTGGGACGCCACTGGTAGAGAAGCCTTGCGCGAGGATTCCTTGCAAAGACAGCTGGCGGTGCAGGGCCTGATCCTGGCTCTGAGCATTCCGTTTCTTGTGGCCTCTCTTCTACGTTGGTCTGGAGTTCCTATAGATTTCGTTGGCGTCGCTCTCGGCGTCGCTCTCGGCGTCGCTCTCGGCGTCGCTGGAGGCGCCGCTGGAGGCGTGGCTCTCGGCGTCGCTGGAGGCGTGGCTCTCGGCGTCGCTGGAGGCGTGGCTCTCGGCATCGCTGGAATCGTCATTCTCAATCCGGTTGGAGGCGTCGCCGGAGGCGTGGCCCTCGGCGTGGCTCTCGGCGTCGCTGGAGGCGTGGCTCTCGGCGTCGCTGGAGGCGTCACTCTCGACGTGGCTGGAGGCGCCGCTTTCAGCGTGGCTCTCGGCGTGGTTCTCGGCGTGATTTTCGGCGTGGTTCTCGGCGTGATTTTCGGCGTGGTTCTCGGCGTGATTTTCAGCGTGGTTCTCGGCGTGATTTTCAGCGTGGTTCTCGGCGTGGCTATGCTAAGACTTGAAGCCAGTGTCCTCGCATTCTTTGCTTTGTTCCAACTGTCCCAACACTTTGTGTTGTCTCTCCAGCGCGTCTCACCCCTACCGATTCCTGGACTCCGACGGCGACTTGCGAAACGGCTCCGCAACGATTGGATGCGCGGCATACAGGAGAGTGAAAGCATCCTGCGTTATACTCTACAATTCTACGCTGTTGTCGGAGCTCTTCATGATGCGCTCGCCAGTTTCCCGCCTGACATTGTGCTCTCTCGCATCACCTCCTGGTGCAGTCTACCGTTGTATGACTGGGAGGACGTGCGCTTTCAGGTTGTCGATCTGCGAGCGACATTGAAGCGAGAATTTTGGGAAAGGTTCTTTTTGATCCCCCGTCGTTGGCGCCCTCAAATCGAGGTGGCGGGGCACAAGGACGCATTAGCCTCTCCCGCCTGTGCTGGCTTCTGGTATCTGCATGAGGGTGGCGTTGCAGAGGCAAAAAAAGCCTTCGCGGAGGTCCGTTCACTTCCGCACGGTGAGGAACTTTACCGCAACGCCGAAGCCTTCACGGCAGCCCTGGTTTGTAAGTCACTGGAGCAGCTCACGGCTTGGCGGCTCCCTAAGCTGAGCGACAACGCAGACAACCCGTTGCGTCCGCAGGGTCAAGCGTTGATTTGTGAATTGAGCAAGATCGTTGCTGAAGTCACCATCGTACAAAGTTCCCCCTCTGTTCAACAACGTAAGAACGCCTTGAACCGCGCCAGCGGATTGCTTAATGATCTACAAAAGCAACTCTCCGATTGTCCCGCGCCGGAGCGCGACGTGTTCGTCACCATTCGCGAGCTATGGCTCAAGATCGTGTTAGCCAGCGCGACTGCAGTCAGTACCTTGGAAGTCCGAGAGCCCGTCGCCAGTCCCTATATCGTCGGGGCGCGGGTTCCCGCTGAGCGCTTGGCTGGGCGCCAAGATGTTTTTGACCAAATTGCCTCATTCTGGGCCAAACCGGGACAGCGCGATTCGCTGGTGATTTACGGCCATCGCCGTATGGGCAAGAGCAGTATTGCTAGCAACATCTTGAACTTCTGCAAGCTCGGCGACGACACCGGGCTCGCATTCTTGAACATCCAAAGCATCGATTGGTCCCAGGGCTTGAGCGACTTGTGTTACGCGATTGCATTCCGCTTATGGCAAGCCGCGTCAACCCAGCTTGCTGAGCCACAGCACGACGAGTATCAACGATATTCACTCACTGTGCTGCGCCAGTTCCTTGACGCTCTCGACCGCCAGACGCCGCAACGTCGTTATCTTCTCATCCTTGATGAATACGAACTGCTTGACCAAGCCCTGGAAGCGAAGGCTGCCAGTGAATTTGTCACTATGCTGCGCGGGCTCACACAGCAGTATCCGTGGCTCGCTATGGCGCTGGTGGGGCTGCATAGCTTAGAGGAACGCAGCGCCAGTTTTTATCAGGCCATCTACGCCTGGCGTCCGATCAGAGTTGGGCTAATGGATGAAGACGCCGTCGCCGACGTGCTGCAAGTGCTGGACGACAATTTTCCACTCGAATACGATCTCGACTCAGTCACACGTGTCCATGCACTAACCGGCGGGCAACCGTTTCTAGTGCAGTTGCTAGGCGACAGTCTGGTGCAACGTTTCAACCAGAAACTTCGTCAACAACTTAACCCCCCGTCGCCCATATTCATAGCAGCGGACGTGGACGCCATCGTCACCGATTCGCAATTTTATGAACAAGGCAGCGTCTATTTTCGCGGCATCTGGGCGCAAGCCGGAGAAGCGCCTGCAGGACAACACGCGATCCTACAAACGTTGGCCCCGCATGGCGAAGGGTTGCTGCGAGAGACACTGCAAAACGCCAGTGGTCTCGACCTTTCCACGTTCAACACTGCGTTCGATGCATTGCAGCGACACGATGTGCTCGCTGTCACTGACGGCGTCTGTCGTTATACGGTCGAATTAATGCGGCGTTGGGTGGCGACGGGAGAGGGAAGAGAAACGCGTGCGTAGCGTCCCCACGGCTCACGCCGTGGGCTACCGTCTCGAAAAAAAGCAACGTGCGCTCCGAACGCAAAAAAGCTTGCTTCTTCTCGCAATCTCTACTCCCCTATTATTACTCCCAGCTCCGGACTGTGCTACAAAACATAGGTCGATGAAAATCCACCATCTTCTCGCTCGCGGGGTTGCTTCTCTCTTTATCTGGCTGCTGGTTTTGTTGCCGGCCTGTTTCACCAATAATCCTTACCGTCCAGAGGATGCAGGCAAAAATATCTATTACGACACCTTCAACGGCGAACCAAAGCATCTCGACCCGGCCCGCGCCTACTCCGAAGATGAATACGAACTCATGAACCCCATCTACGAGCCGGTGGTCCAGTATCATTTTCTGAAACGCCCCTACGTGCTCGTTCCCTTGACCGCCACTGTCGTACCGGAAGCGCAGCTGTATGATAAAGAAGGACGCTTGCTGGGTGCGGACGCGCCAGCTCAAGAAGTCGCGCGCGCCGTTTATGAGATCACGCTGCGCTCAGATGTTCGCTACGAGGATCACCCCGCCTTTGCGCAAACAGCCAACGGCGCCTATCGCTGGCATCTGCAAGCAGGCGAACATTTTCCTAAGATCGATCACCCCGATGACTTGCCTGAAAAAGGCACGCGTGAACTGCGCGCCGAAGATTACGCCTACGAAATCAAACGTCTCGCACACCCGCTGTTAGATTGCCCGATCTTTGCCCTGCTGGCTAACTACATCGACGGCTTTGCGGAGTTCCACGACACGCTGGCGGCAGAGCTCACACGTCTTCGTACGGAACGTCGTCAGTCCGCCGGCGGGTTCTACAACCAGGAAGCCGACGAACGCGCCAATCCAATCTATCTGGACCTGCGTCATTACAACTTGCCTGGCGTAGAAGTTGTTGATGAACACACGCTGCGCATCACGCTCAAGAAAAAATATCCTCAGTTTATTTACTGGCTGGCCATGCCGTTTTTCGCGCCCGTGCCCTGGGAAGTGGATCGCTTCTATACGCAGTCCGCCGCTGTCGAACAGAACATCACTCTCGATCGATTCCCAGTCGGCACGGGCGCGTTCACACTCGCGGTCAATCAGCCCAACTATCGCATGGTGATGCGTCGGAACCCGAACTTTCATGAAGAATCGTACCCCTCAGAAGGGGCCCCGGACGATGAAGCCCTAGGTTTACTTGCAGATCGCGGCAAGCGTCTCCCGTTTTTAGAAGAAGCGGTCTACGTCTTAGAAAAAGAAGGCGTCTCGCAGTGGAACAAATTTCTGCAAGGCTACTATGACAACTCAGGCATTGGCGGCGAGGTCTTCGATCAGGCCGTACAGATTTCCGCCTCCGGAACGGTGGAACTGACGGACGCGATGAGAGAGAAAGGGGTGCGCTTGCTCACCGCCACCTCTCCTTCGATCAGCTATTACGCCTTCAACATGTTGGACGAGGTTGTGGGCGGCTATGATGAAAAGAAGCGTAAACTGCGGCAAGCCATCTCCATTGCGATTAACGAAGAAGAAATGATTCAAATCTTCCTCAACGGCCGCGGCATCGCAGCACAGGGTCCCCTGCCGCCGGATATTTTTGGATTCCAAGAGGGCAAAGCCGGCGTGAATCCCGTGGTGTACGATTGGGATGAACGGCAAGAGATCCCGCGCCGGAAAAGCATTGAGTTCGCTCGACAGCTCCTTGCTGAAGCAGGCTACCCGAGCGGGCGCGACGCCAGCGGCAAACCGCTCGTGCTTTTCTTTGATACGCAAGCCGCCAGCGCGGCGGCAAAGTCACAATTAGATTGGTTGCGCAAACAATTCGCGACGATCGACATCCAGCTGCAGATTCGTTCCACTGATTACAATCGGTTCCAAGATAAAGTGCTGAGAGGCGATTTTCAGATTATGCAGTGGGGCTGGAACGCGGACTACCCTGATCCGGAAAATTTTCTGTTTTTGCTCTATGGTCCCAATAGTAAAGTGAAAGGACAGGGGGAAAACGCCGCGAACTACGAAAACCCGCGCTTCGACGAACTGTTTCGCAAAGTAGAGAATATGCAGAACTCGCCGGAGCGCGCCGCGTTGATTCAGGAGATGATCGCCATCGTCCAAGCCGACGCGCCGTGGATCTGGGGCCTTCATCCAGTTGGGTATGGGTTGTACCACGAGTGGCTCCACAACACGAAGCCCATGCATTTTGGACGCAACACGCTCAAGTATAAACGGATCGACGCCCAACTGCGCGAGGAACGACGACGCGAATGGAACCGTCCGCGCACCGCCCCGTTATGGATCGCCTTAGGACTTCTCATTCTCAGCGCCATTCCCGCCACACTCACGTTGTATCATCGTGAGCGAGGAGCAGTCCGCGCATGATTGTCTACATTATCCGGCGCTGTCTGTATGCGATTCCGATCCTGATCGGCGTCAATGTATTGGTCTTCATGCTCTTCTTCTTTGTCAACTCGCCAGACGATATGGCGCGGGCGCATCTCGGGCAAAAACGCGTCACACCGGAACAGATCGACCAGTGGAAACGGGAGCACTCTCTTGACCTTCCCTACTTTTACAATGCGGGCTGGCGACACATTGGCTCGCTCGCAGCTAAGACAAAAGAAAACACCGCTGAGTTCGCCACGGCGGGAGACGGCAACTATAGGCTGATTGTCGAAGCCCCAGCCGCGCAGAAAGCCGCGCAAGAGCGCACGCTGCGCCTGCAAAGCGATCAACCAGAGCGCTTGGTGTTGCCCAAAGAATTTGCCGCAGATAGCGCGATCACTCTGCCGGCCTCCACGAGTTCACAACGCTTTCCGTTTCGCATCGCGACCCCACAGACAGCGGCCCCCGCCCCCCCGCAGCTCTCCGTGACTTTCGGACTCGAAGCCCCGGCGCCAACTCACCGTGTCGTCCTGGAGTATCAGGGCGACATCAACCTGCTCTCGCGATTTACGCAGACGATCTTTTTTCAACGTTCGCTGCAGATGCTGTTTTTTCGCTATGGCAAATCGGACGACGGGAAAAATATCGGCGCAGAAGTCTTCAAACGCATCGTGCCGAGTCTCACCATCACGCTTCCGGTGTTTATCCTCGGCCTGATGATCGACATTGTTTTTTCGATGCTTGTCGCATTTTATCGTGGCACCTATGTAGACTATTGGGCCATCATTGTGTGTGTCGTGTTAATGTCGATCTCTGGACTGTTTTACATCATCGGCGGACAAGTGATCTTCGCAAAAATGTTACGGCTCGTGCCCATCTCGGGCTACGACTATGGTGTGCACGCCGTCAAGTTCGTCTTCCTGCCCGTGCTCATTGCTATCATCTCCGGCATGGGCGGCAGCATTCGTTTTTATCGAACGGTCTTTCTGGAAGAGATCAACAAAGACTACGTCCGCACCGCACGCGCCAAAGGACTGCCCGAACGCACCGTGCTCTTCATCCACACGTTAAAGAACGCCATGATTCCTATTCTCACAAACGTGGTGGTAAGTTTGCCGTTCCTTTTTACTGGCAGTCTGTTGCTCGAATCGTTCTTCGCTATTCCTGGGATGGGCGCGTTCATGATCGACGCCATCCAGCGCCAAGACTTTGCGGTGGTTCAGGCCATGGTGTCGCTTGGCTCGTTTCTGTATATCCTTGGTCTCTTGTTGACAGATATTAGTTATACCCTGGTGGACCCACGAGTGCGGTTGGAGTAACTGACGTGACGACACAGACCTTGAGCATCTGGGCGACGTTGGGTTTCCGGCCTGTCCTCTTGTGGAGCGACACCTTGATCTATCTCCTGCTCCTGAGCGGCGGCGTCTGGCTTAGCTTCGCTCTCCGTCGGGAGTATTGGCAAGTAGCGCTGCGTCAGGTCGCCATGAACCGTGCAGCGATGTTGAGTTTCGGCATTCTCTGCTTGTACGGCGCGATCGGTTTCCTTGACACCTTGCACTTTCGCCGGGTCTCGGTAGAAACTCCGAACGGCAGTAATATCCAAAGCGTGCTTGATACCCTCTGCACGCCGCTCATCGCTCACACAGAAAAGACCTACTCTGCGCCATTCGCAGTCCACTTGTTTACCAAAGAAAACATGATCACTCTGGACGGCAAACAAGTTCGCGATTAACCACCAATGCGGTTCGCCGGCCAAACATTGCAAGACCGCAACGAAAGCAGG
>CAZUFQ010000241.1:0-8793 GCA_964618735.1 uncultured Enterobacteriaceae bacterium | reverse complement strand
CTCACGTGGTATATTGCCATGCAACACCACGGAGAACGGAGCATTCCCCATGTGGTTCCTGGTGATGATCCGTTACGCGCCCTGTCGCCGACGCCCTCTATGCGGGCCACGTTAAAATATTTTTGGGTGGTTGCGGCTCTTATTGTCGCCCAGGTGTTGTTCGGCGTCGTGACTGCCCATTATGGAGTGGAAGGCAACGGATTCTACGGCATTCCGCTTGCCAAATGGCTGCCATACTCCGTGGCTCGGACGTGGCATACCCAGCTCGGAATTTTCTGGATCGCTACGGCATGGTTGGCCACCGGCTTTTTTGTAGCGCCAGCCGTTGCTGGAGGCGAGCCCTCTTATCAGCGGCTTGGGGTAAACTTCCTGTTCGTCTGTCTGTTGGTGATCGTGGTGGGCTCTATGATGGGAGAGTGGTTGGCCGTACAACAACGGCTTGGCTTTGTCGCTAATTTTTGGTTTGGGCACCAAGGCTACGAATATGTGGACCTCGGTCGCTTTTGGCAGGCGTTTCTCCTCGTTGGTCTCGTGCTCTGGCTCATTCTTATGGATCGACCGATGCGGCGGGCGCTCCACCAGGCGGAGGAGGAACGGCCCCTGTTGATTTTGTTCTTTTTTGCATCAGTTGCGATTCCGTTATTCTACAGTGCCGGATTAATGTGGGGACGTCATACGAATCTTGCGATTGTTGAATACTGGCGCTGGTGGGTGGTCCATCTGTGGGTTGAAGGATTCTTTGAGGTCTTTGCAACTGTCGTCCTCGCGTTCTTGTTTACGCGGCTGGGGTTACTGGCGACTTCAACCGCAACGCAGCCTTATCGAGCTGGGGCAGATCATCCGTGATGGTGAACCACGGGGCTGTAACCTCAACGAAGCCGTTCCCGTTTATTTATAATCGCAATGGAGGCGCATCCGCAGCAGGGCATTGTTAGGCTTCTATCTCTCTTGTACAATTTATCGTACAAGTCAAATAGGGAGGCTGGAAATGGATGCTATCTCATACTCTTATGCCCGTAGTAACCTCGCGCAAACGATGGAGAAGGTTTGCGATGACCATGCCCCAGTCATTATCACCCGTAAAAACCAGCGCTCGGTCGTACTCCTTTCATTGGAAGATTATCAAGCGCTCGAAGAAACCGCCTACCTTCTGCGCAGCCCCAAGAATGCCCGACGTCTGCTCGAGTCCGTCGCTGAGCTAGAGTCGGGCGGCGGCGCTGAGCGGGAGTTGGTGGAGTGAAGCTCATTTTCTCCGAACATGCTTGGGAGGATTATTTATATTGGCAACGCACGGACCGCAGAATCCTTCAGCGCATCAATATGCTGATCAAAGACACACAACGCGCTCCGTTTGAGGGCGTCGGCAAACCGGAACCCTTGAAGCATGGCTTGTCGGGGTACTGGTCACGGCGAATCAACGATGAGCATCGGTTTGTCTATACGATTGAGGCCGACTCCTTATTCCTCGCTCAGCTTCGTTATCACTATTAACACCTAAAAACGTCGTGTCCTTGATTCTCCGCCAACGTTTCCTCAATCGGTTCTAACGCTTCATCCAGATCGCCTGTCGTATCCACCACTCGGTGCTGCGCTTCTGGAAGATCGTCGAACGGCGGAAAGTCGGCTTCCTGCTGACGGGCGATCTCCCAGGTGGCGTCGGAGACCGCATCTTCACGGCGTTCTCGCTCTCGCAGCCGGCGCTCGACCTCAGCCAGCGGGGCGCGGCACTCGATGAATAGAACCGGGACGTTGAGCTGTTGCCCTAAGGCAAGAAAACTATTGCGATCGTCTCTCTGCTTACAGGTCGCGTCAATGATGACGCCCCGACCCGAGCGGAGTTCTTCCTCAGCTTGGGTTCGCAACGCTGCATAGGTACGGCGTGTCGCATCTTCGCTATAGAGGCCGCTGCTATACTCTTCACCGGCGCGTGCTGTGGGAAGGAGTCCAGCCAGGCGTTTGCGCACGACATCGGAATTGAGCACGGTGAAACCGGTATGCGCGCCCAAACTCTGAGCTATAGTAGACTTTCCGGTTCCCACGCGACCGCAGACCACGAGTAACGCCGGGGCCGGCGTCCCACGAGCATAGCGAGAGGCGAGGCGAAACGCACGACGCGCTTGCTGCCGGGCGCGTTCTTGCTCTGTAGCGGGGATCTCAGGTTCGCGACTTTTCAGACTCTCCACCTTCCCGCGCACATACGCGCGATAGCACTGATAAAAGGGCAAGAGCTGCAACAGCTCGACATCTTGCGCCTGCGTGGCGTATGCATGAATCAATTCAGCCGCGAGCGCCGGCGCGCCCTGCAGCTCCATGTCCATTGCCAGAAACGCTAGTTCTGAGGCGACATCGCAGGTGCGTAGGCGGGGACTGGATTCGATGCAGTCGATCATTTCAATGCCCTGATCAAGAAAGTAGACATGCTCACAGCGGAGATCACCGTGCCCTTCACGGATACGGTCGTGCAGAATCCGGCGAGCGAAGAGATCTTGATGTTCCGTGAAGAAACGTTGACTGAACTCTTGGATGGAACGGTATTGTTTCTCACTGATCGTGTGTCCGACAAAGGCGGTAGTCTCAGTAAAGTTATCCGCCGCCGCTTGCCAGACCACCTGCGGAGCGCCGTGGATCGCCGCATCTGTCGTCGCTGCGGTGCGATGAAAGTGCACAAGACGTGAGGCGAGAGCGTGGATACCTTCTTTCCCGACGCGTCCAGCGGCTAGCAGCGCTCCCAGTGTCCGCTCCGGCGGGAGACGCCGCATTCTGACTAGGTAGTCCACTACAATTGCGTCGTGCATGTTGACAGCTTCACGAACCCGGTAGTCGTTGCCTATACGCAGTACGGGGACCACGCCGAGATAGACCGTAGGAGCGAGGCGATGGTTGAGACGCACTTCTTCTTGACAATAGTGATGACGCTGCGCCAGGGTGGAGTAGTCTAGAAAAGAAAAGCGTACAGGCTTCTTGAGTTTGTAGACTTCGTCTCCGGCGAGAAACACCGGGGAGATATGAGTCTGGAACATTTCCACGCGCTCCGGGTGATGAGGATAACAAGACGGGTGCTGCAACGCCGTTAACAGCTCAGCGAACCCTGCGTCATCGGAAGCATGAGAGGTCTTCATACGTGTTATACACCTGTCCTGAGCAGAGAGAGCAAGGGCTGTACCAATTATCGGGGTTCTGTAAGGAAAGGCTACGTCTATCGGGAACTTTCCTATCACGAGGCGCCTGCTCAATCGTGTCATTCTGAGTCGCCCAGAGTGCTATGCACCCAGCACCTGAACAGAAACAGCCGCGGCGCGGCGCCTGAAGGTAGCCCGGCCTTTTAAGGCCGGGTGCAGAGCGACGGGCCGGCCGTCGCGTCACGTCGTGACGCGGTGACGGTGGGGGCCACAGACCCAGGCCGTAAACGACCTGGCTACCTTCGGTTGTCCCTCGGGAACGACAAGGGCTGCATAGGTCCATTGTGTTTCTGAGCAGCACGGCGAAGAATCTCACCGCAAGACCCTTTACGAAGCTTATCCTGAGCGAAATCGAAGGATTCAATTCAGGGCGCCAACCCTAGTGCACCAATCTCATGCCGCTTGGTTTAGCTTTTATCCTTCTTGATGCTGATGCAGAGCCCTCGAAGTTAGCTGAGTTATCTAACTGAGCCCCAGGGTGACTCCACAGAGAGGAACTTGGGTTACGCCAGCGCCTGGCGGGCGCTTTTGACCAAAGAGACGAGCTGCACATACACCCAGCGGGAGTCCAGGAAGGCTTCGGTTCCCTCCTCTGGAAAACTAGGGATCACAGCCTCCGCGCGCCCAAGGGCTTCTTGCAACCGTGCGGTGCTGTCTTCGATATGATCGCTATGACGTCGCGACACGTAGAAAAAGTCGTTCAGTTTTCGCCGTAACACTGCTGTTACGTTTACAATTTCAATCATGAACGGCGAGGTCTGATCGCTCGACGACGTCAGTCCAGTGTTAGGATTCTCCGCCAACACCTGCAAGCCATCGCAGAACCCATCTATGAACCCCTCTTGGTACGCCGGTCGGGAAGCAACATCGAGCAGTTCGTCGGCGGGGTAGTCTACCGCCTCCGGAGAAGCGTTGCGCTCTCCAGGCATAGCCGTAGCTCGCCGCAACCCGGAAGTGTAGCCTTTTTCATAGACAGTAAGGAATGATTTCAACATGGGCTCTTCCTATGGCATCGCTGCTAAGAACGCTTCAACCTCTTCAGCAAAGTGGGCTTTGTCGATCACTCCGGCCAAGCCGAGCTGTGAGGCTGTAACGCGGTACGGCGCCACTTCATCCAACGTCATGAATACGATGCGCGACGTGTAGGACTGTCCCCTTAACTGAGACACGATCTCCACTAGGCTCAAGGCAGGCAACTCTACGTCCAGTAACACGACATCCGGGTGATATGTCTTTACCTGCTCTATCACTTCTTGTCCCGTCTGTGCTTCCTGGACCTCTGCGATGCGGACGTTATGGCGAAGGATCAGTGTCGCAGCGTGCAGAAATGCCGGACTGGTCGAAGCGACAAGTACATGAATCGACCGCATAACTGCCCCTTTCTACCTCCGACGTACGCTGGAGTTGTACAATGAGCCAAGCCGGAATGCACGCTGAAAATGACTCTATTTTGATGAAGGAAATTACTGAAATTGAGCGAAGGAAATCCTTCATATTTGGATGAAGGGAATCTGATGAGATCAATCCAAAAGAAAACTGCTCTCTAGAAACGCTACCGCAAGATGTGGGGTGGTAGATGGACAAGAAAGAACGGCTTGCGATACCCTCGCCCCTTGGGGGAGAGGGCCAGGGTGAGGGGAAAACCTGCCTTCACCACCCTCTCCTGTCTCCTCTCCCCTCAAGGGAGAGGAAAAAACGTAGACATTGTGTACCTACATCTTGGTGTGTTTTCCCTATAGGAGTCTGTTGTAAGCTCTCCCTCACTCCTCCAGCGATGAGATGCCCATGCGGATAGCGTAACGTACGAGCCCCGCTACATCATGGATGTCGAGTCGGTCCATCAATCGTAAGCGGCGGGATTCAATGGCTTTCGGAGTGACGTGGAGTTGAGCGGCAATTTCTTTGGTGGACGAGCCGTCCGCGATGAGCTGCAACAACTCGCGTTCGTGGGGGCGAAGAAACTCCGGCCCGGTGAGACTGGGAAGGCGCACTTCTTTTTGCTCGTGCGCACGGAGATAGGCGGCGGTCACATGTCGGGCGATCTCCGGACTCAGATAGATTTCCCCCCGCGCCACTGTCCGCAACGCTTGCTCCAGTTCAGCGCGAGGCGCAGACTTTGGCACGTAGCCTGCCGCGCCGGCTCGCATGGCGGGCAACACATAGGTCTCGGTCGTGTGCATCGAGAGGATCAGGACGCGGATGTTCGGATAGTCGTTCGTGATATAGCCGGTTGTGGCGAGCCCATCTAACTCTGCCATTGATACGTCCAACATTACCACATCCACCTCGGCGGAGTGAGTTCTGAGAAACTGCAGCGCCTCTCGGCCATTGGTGGCTTCGCCAATGACCTTAACATTAGGCATCTGTTCCAGGATTGTGCGAATCCCCGCCCGTACGACAGTGTGATCGTCGACGACCAACACGCGAATTAGCACCATGGGTCACCCCTGTCTCGAAAGTCGAGCCATTCAAATTTCTCGGGGGGGGAGCGTCACCTGCACATGAATCTCAGTCCCGCGCCCCGGGGTCGAACGAATGTCGAGTCGTCCGCCAATCACCTGCATGCGTTCCATCATGCCCCGTAGCCCTACTCCCCCTCCTTGGGCTGCGCGCCGACGATAGTTCTGGAGATCAAATCCTACACCTTGATCACGAATAGTGAGATAGAGCGTGGCGGCCTTGCGGTGGAGATTAATCCAGATCTCAGAAGTTCTGGCGTGTTTAGCAACATTCGTCACGGCCTCTTGCACGATACGGAAGTACGTCGTTTCTACTGTAGCATTCGGCCGGGGCAGCGCAGGATCACATGTATAGTGGGCCTGCAGACCCAGCTTCGGAACCTGGCGTTGGCAATACCACTCTAGCGCCGGCCCCAATCCCAGCTCATCAAGGATGAGGGGACGCAATTCCAGCGACAAGGTGCGGATCTGCTCCACGAGATCATCCACCAAGCCCATGCTCCTAGTGAGAGGACTCAGTAAGGTAGGGTGCTCATCACCAAGCAAATCTAAGTTCATTTGTAACGCCGTCAAGGATTGCATGGCTTCATCGTGGAGTTCACGCGCCAAATGGCGGCGCTCATTCTCTTGCACTTCCAGCAGCTGTTGCATCAGCTGCTGCTGCGTAGCTTCGGCTTGTTTACGAGCAGTAATGTCGGACATCACCATACGGTACTGCGTCACGACGCCTCGCGCCCCGCGCTCCGCTACAGTTTCCAGTCGGAGCCAAAGTGGCGGCTCGCTGGCTTGGGGTATGCAAATATCAAACGACTGTGGGTCAGCCTCCGACGCCACATGTTGGAGATGGAGATAGAGGGCGTCACGCGCGTCTGTGGCCACCAAGCGAGTCAGTATTGTCCTAACCAATTGCTCACGTTCTGTATGAAGCATGATGGCGGCCGTCAGGTTTGCTTCCAGGATGACGCCGTCGGGCCCCACGGTGAGATACCCAACCGGAGCATAATCATACAAGTATTGATACCGGCTGTGCGCCTTCTCCAGGTCCGCTTGCGCCCGTTGTAGTTCTTCGTTTTGCAGTTGGAGCTCAAGCTGTGTGAGTTGCAGTTCGTACACTAAGCGTCGGATTTGGCTGGCGGACATGTGCCGCATGTCCTCGCCTGTAATCCGCAGCTGTTCTTCCGCTTGCCGCCGGAGGCGTAAGGCGAGTGAAGTTGCTGCGGCCCCTTCGTCCCCTACATGCTTCATGGTCAGCTCCTTTCCTGCAGCATTAACAAAATCAACATGGGGAGCTCGCCCTGCCGCTCAATTCTATGAGCGGTTAGGCTGAACTCCTTCCGCCCGCCGTCGGGCAGCCTCAAGGTAATAACTATTCCCACCTTAGGCGCGTTGTGCGCAACCAGCCCTTCGAGCCACTGACGCACCTGTGAAGTGCTCCATTGTCCGGCGCTCAGTGCGAATAAAGATTGTCCTATGACGTCCTGCAATTGGACTTGCAGCATGTAAGCGAAAGCTTGCGTGGCCACGAGCACCTGCAAGTCAGTATCTAGCACGACTGCCGCCTCACGCAGGCTGTTGACCAGTTGCTCAAGGTACTGCTGGACATCGGTCTGGCGCCGCTGTTCAGTCTGCTTCAGTTTGGTGATCGCAATAAAGGTTATGACGAGGCCGTCAATCACGTTGTCGCTCGTGCGATAAGGCAACATACGCATCGCGTACCATTCATTGTCTTGAGTGGCAACCTCCACTTCCTTGAAGAGCAGCGTGCGCAGCACCGCCCGCGCGTCGGCCTCAAGTTTGTCATACCGCAAGGTCGACACGATATCGCTGATTGGCCGCCCGACATCAGTAGGAATTACCTTGAACATCTGCTTGGTCTGCGGCGTGAACCGTTTAATGCGCAAGTTATTATCGAGGAACAATGTCGCGATATCCGTGCTATTCAGGAGATTCTGCATATCATCATTCACCCGCGAGAGTTGTTCCACTTTGCCTTGCAGTTCGCTATTGACCGTTTGTAGCTCTTCATTCAGCGCTTGCATCTCCTCTTTCGCTGTTTCCAATTCTTCGTTGGCGCTCTGCAACTCTTCGTTGGTCGATTGCAATTCCTCGTTGGTCGATTTGAGTTCTTCGTTGGTGGTGTTGGCCTCTTCAATCACGCTTTGCAACGTAGCGCGCAGAGTCTGCGCCTCACGTTCCAGCTCCGTGACCTGCCCCAGGTCCGTAACGTCCAGTTTCCCAGCCTTGAGCCGGCGACGACGGGGAGATGGCTCTACGTGTTCGACGAAACTGACCAAGATCAAGCCTTGGAGCGCTTCGGGGTCAGCGACTTTGCGCGCCATAATGTCCACCTTGGTGCTGCTGCTGTTGGTTCGTACTTGCACTCCTTTTTGGACCACCGGGGAATCTCCGGCGGCGGCTTTGCGGACGGCCGCCAGCAAATCCATTCGCAACCCTTCTCGCGCCATGGCCAGGATATTGTTCGTTGGCGGGCCAGGCGGGGGTTGGAGAAAATTGCCGGTCATCCCGTGAATGTACAGAATATCTCCCTGATGATTCACGATCACGCTGGGCGGCGCAAACTGCTGCACCAACGCCTTGTCTACTAAGTTGATTATAGTAGCCTCTGACGATTTGGTGGAACCGTTGCCCACGGCCAATCGATTCTCGGCTTTTTCAATATGGGTCGGAAAAGACAGCATCAGCGACGCCGTTGCGCTTGATTCCGTGCGTTTGAACACCTTCCAGCGTTGATCCAGTATCGTGAAAAGATCGCTGAATCCATTAATCGTTTCCGACGAACCCAGGAACAGGATGCCGCCGGGATTCAAGACATAATGAAACATACGCACGAGCTGGCGTTGGACATCGGGATTCAAATAAATAAGAAGGTTACGACACGAAAGAATCTCTAATTTTGTAAAAGGCGGATCGGTGAGAACATTCTGCTCGGCAAACACCACCAGTTCGCGAATCTCTTTTTTGATGCGATAGCTCCCATCCTCTTTGACAAAAAATCGCTCCAACCGCTAGGGACTGACATCCATAGCCATCCCATCCGGGTAAAGCCCGCTCAGTGCTTTCCCAATCGACTGGAAATTGATGTCCTTCACAATAATCCTCACTGAAGAGAATTATCGCACTCATTTAGTTCCGCC
>CAZUFQ010000240.1:5307-8848 GCA_964618735.1 uncultured Enterobacteriaceae bacterium | reverse complement strand
ATTCGGTCAGTCCGCCGCACAACACAGATTGTTCGCCGAACAGATCAGTTTCGGTTTCTTCACGGAAATTCGTCTCTAAAATGGCGGCGCGCCCACCGCCGATCGCTGCAGCATAGGACAAGGCCAACGGCTTTGTGTCGCCCGAAGGGTCTTGCGCCACCGCAATCAAGCACGGCACGCCTTTCCCTTCCTCAAACTCGCTACGGACGAGATGTCCCGGGCCTTTGGGCGCGACCATAAACACATTGACGTCAGCCGGAGGAACAATCTTTTTGAAATGAATGTTAAACCCATGCGCGCACGCCAGATACTTCCCGGGCTTCAGCTGCATACGGATATCCGATTCATACATCTCACTTGCTACTTCGTCTGGAGTAAGAATCATAATGACGTCAGATTCCGCCGTTGCCTGACCGACTTCTCGAACGGGAAAACCAGCGTTTTCAGCTTTCGGCCATGAGGCGCTACCTTTTTTCAAGGCAATCTTCACATCGACGCCACTGTCACGGAGGTTCAAGGCATGGGCGTGCCCTTGACTGCCATAACCGACGATGGCGACCTTTTTGCCGCGGATAAGCGAAAGATCGGCATCTTTATCGTAATAGAGGTTCATACTCATGCTGCCTTCTCCTTGTGCGGTTTCCCCTTATTCAGTTCAACGGCCTCACCGCGAGAGGACGCAGAAAGCAGTTGGCTCCCACGGTGGAGAGCAACTTTTCCGGTACGGACAATTTCTTTGATGCCAAGTGGTTTAAACAGGTTGAGGATGGCGTCGATCTTGCCCTCATCGCCAGTGACTTCAACAATGAAAGAACGTGGGTCAACATCGATCACCTTCGCACGGAAAAGATTCACGATATTCAAGACCTCGTTGCGCGTCCGTTCGTCAACAGCGACCTTGATCAGCACCATTTCACGCTCAACGTGAATGGCGTCCTGGAAGTCGATGACTTTAAGAGTACTGATGAGTTTGTTGAGCTGCTTAGTAATCTGCTCAACAATCTGATCGTCTCCTTCGGTCACGAGGGTAATGCGAGAGACGGTAGGATCAGTGGTCTCGGCAACCGTGAGGCATTTAATGTTAAATCCACGTCCACTGAACAGGCCGGCTACGCGCGCGAGTACGCCAAATTCATTTTCGACCAAAATGGAGATTGTGTGACGCATGGACCCTCAAAGCGATGTTGGGTGGATCATAGGAGGAAGAGAGCACCCTTCATCGCCCCCAACTGATCCGTGCCTGTTCTATGGAATGAAATTTTTTTTACGCAGCATCCTGCCGGTAACGGGCGAGGATCTCCATCATTCGATCTTTTCCCGCTAACTTCTGTTTTTGGATACGTTTTAGTTCGAATTCTTCTTCTTCAGTCAGATGAGATTTTTGTCTCAGCCCTTCTAGTTGATGCTTCAGTTCGACGTGTTCTTCGTAATACCGGCGCAATTCAGGGTCGGTGTTCAGCAATGAACGGATCTGAGCTTCTTCCTTTAATTCCATAATGACCTCCCTGACAGAAGAGCAGTCCACAGAATCTACCAAGCCTACCGTGCTTGTCAACGTCAGTGGGCCTGAGCCGAGGAGTAACTGTTCCTCTTCTGTCGTATAAGGGCTCGATATTTCTTCATCGAGCCCTGTACTGTTTTTTCGGCAGATCCTGTCGTTTTTCTATCGCGCTTGATGCTCGGCTTGCGCCTGCTTGGCTTCCTGGATGATTTTCTCCGTCAGATGATGTGGTATTTCTTCATAATGAGAGAATTCCATCTGGAAAGTCCCGCGTCCACTCGTCATGGAACGGAGATCCGGCGCGTAGGAAAGTATCTCAGACATCGGCACAGCGGCCTTAATAATCTGGTTGTGTCCTTTCGCATCGACGCTCAACAACCGACCGCGTCGACGGTTGAGATCACCAGTAATATCGCCAATATTTTCTTCAGGCACTATCACCTCGATAGTCATCACCGGCTCAAGAATCACGGGCCTGGCCTTCTCGATCGCATGTTGCACGCCCATCGAACCAGCGATCTGAAACGCCAAATCTGAAGAATCCACTTCATGGTAGGACCCATCATACAATGCTACTCGCATGTCCACTAAGGGATATCCGGCAAGGAATCCCTTGGCTAACGCATTCACAACCCCTTTCTCCACGGAAGGAATATATTGCCGAGGAATAGCGCCCCCCTTAATCTCATCAACAAACTCAAATCCTTTGCCGCGAGGCAACGGCTCGATGCGAATCCAGGTGTCGCCGAACTGACCGCGACCGCCGGTCTGCTTTTTCAATCGCCCTTGCGCATCAGCTTTCGCAGTAATGGTTTCCCGATACGGCACCTTAGGAGCTTTCAGGTCAACATCAACACCATATTTTCGTTTGAGCTTCTCGACGATAACTTCGACATGCAACTGTCCGGCGCCCGACAGGATAATGTCATTGTTTTGCAGATCACGACTCATCTTGAGAGCCGGGTCTTCTTCACCCAAACGATGGAGCGACGCCATGATCTTTTCTTCATCACCCCGAGACTTCAAACCCAGAGCAAAAGAGATCACTGGCGCAAATTCTACCAGCGGCGGTAATACGACTGGCGCTCTCTCATCACAAAGAGTGTCGCCAGTATGCGTCTCCTTCAGTTTTGCCACCGCAATAATCTCACCGGGAAGCGCTGAGGCGACAGGTTGCTGTTTTTTACCATCAAGATGGAACAGCTGCCCTAAGCGTTCTTTGGTTTCTCGGGTGGCATTGGCAACCACGGAATCACTATCCACTTTCCCGGAGTAAACGACAAAAACCGAAAGCTTGCCAGTGGGAGATTCTACCGTTTTAAATACTCGGGCGGAGAATGGCTCGGCGGGATCAGGCTTGCGCTCCACAGCTTCGTGCGTTTTTGCGTTCACGGCAGCAATGGCAGGTCGCTCCGCCTGTGAAGGTAAATAGTCAACAATAGCATCAAGCAACGGCTGCATCCCTGCACCGCGCAAACCAGAGGCATAAAACACAGGAAAGATCTTCCCCGCCACTACGCCCTCGCGTAAACTTTGTTTGAGCTCCTGGGTAGTAATTTCTCCACCTTCCAGATAGCGAGTGAGCAACTCGTCGTTGGTTTCGGCGACGGCTTCAATGAGTTTTTCTCGATACTCATCAGCCTCGCCCTGTACGTCGCTGGGAATATCTTGCTCTTGCACCGCGCCATTGTCCCCCTGGAATATCAGCGCCTTCATTGAGAGCAAATCCACCACGCCACGGAAATTCGCTTGGCTGCCAATTGGTACGTGAATAGGGACGAGCTTCGCGTCGAGGGTCTTGGTCATCTCCGCCAGCGCCTGGGCCACCGTTCCTTCCTCTCGATCGGTCCGTGAGATGCATACCAACCGCGCAAGATTAAGGTCGTTCGCCCATCCCCAGATCCGTTCACTCTCAACTTTCAAGTGCCCGGTTGGATTGGCAATGAACACTCCACCGTTCAGCGCTTCCATGGCGTAGCGGGTATCAGCCAAAAAATTTGCGTAACCAGGAGGGTCAACCAGAAAGACATGATGTCGCTT
>CAZUFQ010000240.1:0-5207 GCA_964618735.1 uncultured Enterobacteriaceae bacterium | reverse complement strand
TTCAATCGCTCATGAACCACCGCTCTTTCATTGATTTCGTTCGTATAAAATACGTAATCCTTCCAAAGTGAGATACTCGTCTACCTCTTCAATACTAGTAGACTCGCTCGCGATCAACTTGGCAAATCCCCCTGTCGCAATAATGCGCGCTTTCACTTTATTTTCCTTCTGGATGCGATCGATCATGCCGTCCACTAACGCGGTGTACCCGAAAAAGATACCCGACTGGATAGCGTGCACAGTGTTGCGACCGATCACTTTGGGGGGTTTGACCAATTCCACGCGATAGAGCTTCGCGGTTTTGTGAAAGAGCGCATCGAGCGAGATCCCCACACCCGGCACGATGGCTCCGCCAAGATACTCCCCAGCGGCAGTGACATAATCAAACGTCGTAGCCGTACCAAAGTCGACCACAATGGTCACATCGTGAAAACGCTCGTACGCAGCTACGGCATTCACAATGCGATCAGCTCCTACTTCACGAGGGTTATCGTAGAGAATCGGCATGCCCGTCTTGACGCCAGGACCAACCATGAGAGGCTGCATGCGAAAGTATTTCTGCGCCAGCTCCGCCATGACATTTGTCATAGGCGGCACTACGCAAGATACGACGATGCCTTCAACTGCAGAAAAATTCAGCTCAGAAGCGACAAAGAGGCTACGCAGCAGGACGCCATATTCATCAGCGGTTCGTTCCGCTTCGGTCACCAGACGCCAATGGCGGGTTAATTTCTTCCCTAAATATAGTCCAATTACAGTATGAGTATTCCCTACGTCAACGGCGAGGATCATGATTGCTCTCCACGCGCATAGCCTCCGATGACGGTTACATCGCCTGCGAGAACGCGACGAGGCATCCCATCGTTTCTCTCTTGAAGCAAAAGCGCGCCATCACTATCTAGCCCTAACACAACGCCGGCAATGGTTCCTTCCGGGGCCGCAACGGTAATATCTCTCCCAATCAATGCGGCGGCATGACGTTCCCACGCAGGTCGTATAGCCAGGAAGCCCTGTTCTAGCCACAGAACGTAGAATTTCTCAAGGTGGGTCAGCAAAGCCGCGGTAAACGCGGCGCGGTCGAGCATGCACCCACCGACAAGAAACAGTGAAGACGCCTTGTCGTGCAATTCTGGCGGAAAAGCGGAAAGCGGAGCGTTCACATTGACGCCGATCCCAAGCACGACAGATTGGAGTACGCCAGCTCCAGTCTGCATCTCAGCAAGGATGCCGCACACCTTTTTCCCATCAACCAGCACATCGTTGGGCCACTTGATAGAGGGAGTCAGACTGCTCACTTCAAGGATAGCGTCCGCCACCGCCACCGCAGCGAGTAAGTTCAATTGGGGCGCTACCGCTGTCGTTACTGGTGGACGGAGAATAAGCGAAAGATAGAGGTTCACGCCAGGAGGCGAGATCCAACTGCGCCCGAGACGCCCTTTTCCCCCAGTCTGTTCATCGGCAATAACAACCGTCCCTGCCGAGGCGCCTTCGCGCGCCAGACGGGCGGCGTACACATTGGTGGAATCAATCGTAGAGAAAAAATGCAGGGGTTTACCAAAGGATCGAGTGGTCAGCAGTTGAGAGAGCGTTTCAGCGAAAGTGGGGCGAGGAGGTTCAGCGGCATCGCTCATGAGTACAACTCCAAAAACTCTTAACGTGGAACTTCCGTCATAATCGCCATACTCAAATCCACCGCGGCCACAGAATGCGTCAGCGCCCCGACCGAAATGAAATCCACTCCGGTTTCCGCTACCTCTCGCACCCGTTCTACACTCATATTGCCGGACGCTTCGAGCAAGGCCCGTCCACGGACAAGCTGTACGGCTTCCCGCATCTGTGCAGTGGACATATTGTCAAGCAGAATAATATCAGCCCGGGCGTCTACAGCTTCTTGTACTTCAGCCAGGGTCGTACATTCAACCTCGATACGCAAAAGAGCAGAAACTCGACTCCGCGCCAACCGTACTGCGGCTCCAACTCCGCCACAGACAGCAATGTGATTATCCTTAATCAAAACCCCATCGTCTAACCCCATGCGATGATTCATGCCGCCGCCCTGCGTTACTGCGTACTTATCGAGCAAGCGGAACCCAGGCAGGGTCTTACGGGTGTCGATGATCTTACACCTTGTCCCAGTGAGCTCATCAACGAATTGCCGAGTGAGGGTTGCTATACCGGACACCCGTTGCAGGAAATTTAACAGCGTGCGCTCGGCAATCAACAATGAGGCGGCCTTGCCCCACAGTTCAACGACGATTTCCCCTTTTTTCACGAGGCTCCCTTCAGATTTGAGGAGCCGCGCCTCAGCCTGCACGTCGACCGCTTTCAGCACCAGTTCTACTAACGGTAATCCAGCAATGGTCAGATCAGCTTTCGCAGTGATTTTTCCCTGGGCGGCGCAACCAGAGGGAATCGTTGCCAGGGTCGTTACATCGCCGCGCCCCAGGTCTTCTTCAAGCGCAGTTGTGATCAGACGGGAAACTGAGGGATGATTGAAGGGATGCATAGTTAGTAGCCAGTAGTCAGTAGCCAGTAGCCAGCATAGCTACGTAGCCAGCACCAACGGAAGACTTAACCGTCCTTCTACTGACTACTGAATGCTGACTACTGACTACGGTTTTCATGCCTCAATTTGCCGCAATCGCTCCAGGCTTCTTTCTAAGCTTTGTCGTTTTTCTGCGAGCTGCGCGGCGCGATCACGTTCTTTTTCCACAACCTCTTCTGGCGCTCGTTCAATGAATTTCGCGTCTCCCAACTTCCGTTGGACGCCGGTCATTTCGTTTACGACTTTACCGATCTCTTTCTCTAACCGCTTGCTCTCTTCCTGCAGATTGACGAGTCCAGCCAGCGGCACATGCACTTCTGCGCCTTCCACCACAGCAAGCGCCGCTCCACGTGGACGCTCACCATCTATCTGATATCGCAACTCTCCCACTCGTGCGAGACGGCGCACAAATCCCTCATGTGCGCGCAGTTGCGTTTCCACTGTATCTATTTTGGGAATAATGATCGCCGTGAGTTCCTGAGAAGGCGGCAAATTCATTTCCGAACGGATATTCCGCACAGAGCGGATGACATCCATCACAAGGCTCATACGCTGCTCGGCTTCCTCGTCAATCAGCGTAGGATCAACTTGCGGAAACGGCTGCATCATGATGCTGTCGTGCTCACGTCCTTCGTGCAGCGCATGCCAAATTTCTTCAGAGATGAACGGCATCACGGGGTGTAACAACCGCATGATCGCATCTAACACCATGGCAAGCACAGCTCTCGTGCGCTCTTGCTCCGCAACTTCTTTGCTGTCTAACGAGATTTTGCTTAATTCTAAATACCAGTCACAAAACTCGTGCCAGGTAAACTGATAAATAGCCCCGGCAACCTCGTTAAATCGATAGTCGTCCAACGCCTGCCTGACTTCTCCGATAGTCTTCTGTAAACGTGACAAAATCCATCGATCCGCAAGCCTTAAATCTTCTTGACCTTGAACCTTGAACGTTGAACCTTGAACGTTATTCAATAAAACAAACCGGGCCGCGTTCCATACTTTGTTGGCAAAATTGCGATAACCGGTGATGCGCTCCGTTGATAAGCGAATGTCGCGACCAATAGCGGACATCGCCGTCAAGGTGAAGCGTAAGGCGTCAGTGCCATATTCCCCCATGATGCTGAGCGGATCAATAACATTCCCTTTGGTTTTTGACATCTTCTGCCCTTGTTCATCGCGAACAAGAGCGTGGATATAAATATGGCGGAATGGAACCTCGCCCATGAACTTTAAGCCCAACATCATCATGCGCGCCACCCAGAAAAAGATGATGTCGAACCCCGTCACCAACACTGAGGTGGGGTAAAAGGTCTTAAGATCCTCCGTTTGCTCAGGCCAGCCCATAGTCGAGAATGGCCAGAGCCCGGAACTAAACCAAGTATCAAGCACATCGGTTTCTTGCGTAATTTTTTTGGACCCACATTTCAAACATGCAGTCACATCGTCACGCGCAACTATCATCTCACCACAATCGCCACAGTACCATGCGGGAATGCGGTGCCCCCACCACAGCTGGCGCGAGATGCACCAGTCTCGGATGTTTTCCATCCAAGTGAAGTATGTCTTCTCCCAGTGCGAGGGAAAAAACTGCGCGCTCCCGTCTTTCACCGCAGCCAGTGCGACTTCTGCAAGCGGTTTTATGCGCACGAACCATTGATTAGACAAAAATGGCTCTACTACCGTTTGGCAACGATAGCAACGACCAAGCATAATTTTGTACGGCTCGACTTTGACCAACGCGCCGGACTGTTGCAGATCCTCAACCAATTTCTTGCGGCAGTCGGAGCGATCCATTCCCGCCACGGTTCCGGCTTCCTGCGTCATGCAAGCACGCTCATCCATAACGGAAATGGATGGAAGTCCGTGTGTCTTGCCAATCTCGAAGTCCGTGAAATCATGGGCAGGGGTGATTTTCAGCACCCCAGTACCGAACTCTTTATCAACATGAGCATCAGCAATAATCGGGATGACTCGCCCCAGCACAGGGAGTTGTAGCGTCTTGCCAATCCAATCATGATAGCGCTCATCGTCTGGATGCACCGCTACGGCGGTGTCACCCAGCATTGTCTCCGGACGCGTCGTCGCGATCGTCATAGCGCCGTTGCCGTCGCTCCGTGGGTAGGACAAATGATAGAGATAACCGTCGCTCTCCTTCGGCTCAACTTCAAGGTCGGAAAGCGCCGTTTCACAGCGCGGGCACCAATTAATGAGATAGCGTCCGCGATAAATCAGCCCCTCGTCATACAACCGCACGAACACCTCACGTACAGCGCGTGACAGGCCCGCATCCATGGTGAAACGCTCGCGTGACCAATCGCACGACACGCCAAGTGCTTTCAGCTGATTGACGATGTGACTGCCCGATTCATCCTTCCAGGTCCAAACGCGTTCGATGAATTTTTCTCGTCCGAGCTGCCACCGGTCTAGCCCTTGCTGCTGCAGCTGCCGCTCCACGACGTTCTGTGTAGCAATGCCGGCATGATCCGTTCCCGGCACCCACAACACGCGATAGCCATCCATGCGCTTATAACGACACAAAATGTCTTGGAGCGTGTTATTGAGGGCGTGCCCCATGTGCAGGGAGCCCGTGATATTAGGAGGGGGGATCACAATAGAAAACGGTTGGCCATGTGGGTTCTTTTCTGGACGAAAGTATCCGCCT
>CAZUFQ010000239.1:0-8853 GCA_964618735.1 uncultured Enterobacteriaceae bacterium | reverse complement strand
GCCGAGTTCGGATAGAATTTCTTTCACTTTCTCTTTGAGTTCATCATCAGCCATAGAACTCCTCCTTCATGCTGGGACAGAAGTTGAGCTAGTTACTATACTGAAAGCAGGGTGAGAGGGCAAACAGGGCGTCTGAACAAGGTGTATAACAATTTCTTGGTAAAAGTATGTTGAGTTTTCCTGCGTGAGAGTAGGATAGTGTATCCCGTCAAAATGAATATCCCAAGGCCACTCCTCGTCCGTTAGTGTAACGTCCAGAGGGACTTCTTCATTAGTCTGCATTCTTATCAAGAACAAAGGTGAGGAAAGCGTGAGGGTCTTGCAAGTCTGGCGGTTGGTCCGCCGAGTAACCCGCGAAAGCGTCATACTAGCTTTTGTTGCGCTGGCGCTGTGGTCTATCTTTGCGCCAGTGGACGAAGGGGAGCCCTACGTCTTCCGTGGTCCACTAGCCCACGTCAGGGTTTTGCAATGGTATGACTCTACGCAAGACAGCGCTCCAGACCAAGACGAAGCTCTCGCCAGCGCGAGGCGCACAGACTGTGAATCTACAACCTTTCCTCTTACACCTAGCCTCTGTTCGGGCGCGCATATAGTAACTGAAAGTGACCTTTCTGCGCCAGATCAGTCTTTCTTTCTGAATCCATCCGGCCCTCGCTCTCCCCCTAAGAGTCATTGACCTTCAGCGGTTTAATTCTTTTCCATCGTTGATGTTGAGACGAAGGCTCTTCTTACACAAGAGGTGTCTACGCTGAGCCTTGTTCTCAATCGAGACAAACAAGCAGCGAGTTAAAGAAGTAAAGAAGAGAAACGCAGCTCTCGGCCTTCTATATGTCTCGCAATTCACAGGGAGAACCATACTATGTGGTTACGCACCAAACTTACCGCGCATCCCTTTTGGCTCACATTCCTAGCGCCGCTCTTGCTCGGGGCTACGCTACATTGGAGCATGAAGAAGCTCATTACCACCACTCGTCATGTAACCCACGCCCATCAGGTGTTGGAGGAACTCGACGATATTCCGCTGCAGCTTGGGCGCGCGCACACCGCGCACCACGATTATGTCCTGACGGGAGATGAGCAATACCTTACTTCGTATCAGACGGCGGCGCATGCAACCCAAAAAGAGGTTGAGGACGTCAGCCGACTCATTAAAAATGACAAAGGGCAGGAAAAACGCCTCTCTTCTGTAGAAGATCTAGCACATGAGCAGCTGGCGCAACTACAACAAACTATTGACTTGCGCAAAACTGAAGGATTCGACGCAGCCCTACAGAACATCATGCAAGACAATAGCGCCGACCTCGCCGGTCATATTGATGCTCTTATTCAGGAGATGAAAAGTGAGACATGGCGACTCCTCGCAGCTCAATCTTTGGCAGAAAACGCCAGCGCCCGTCAGTTGGACGTGTTAATCATCGGCGGGAGTCTCCTCGGGTTGTTGTTGTTGATCGTAGCGAACTCCATCATTGTGCAGCACGCCGCAGAGCGCGCCCGGGCAGAAGACGATTGGCGGGAAAGCGCCGAACGATATCAAAGTCTATTTGAGTCTGCACGCGATGGCATCGTGTTGACGATGGACGACGAAACCATCACGGATGTCAATCCGGCCTTTGAACATATGACGGGGTGGTCGCGGAAAGAACTGCTGGGGCAGCGGCTGCGCACGCTCTTTTCTCCGTCTTCAGCTATACCCGAAGCAGACCACGCGCCTACAGATATACTGGACCCCCAGTCAGGCGTGCACACGCGGCTCAGACGGAAGGCGGGCGGCGCGTTAGCGGTGGAAGCCTGGATGACGTCCCTCTATGATCAATACGGCAATCTGATCGGGGTGCAAAGCATCTATCGAGATCTCTCTCCACAGCATCCAGTGACGTCGTCCACTTCGGTTTGGCGTCAACCACCGCTTGTCGCCGAAGCAGTGATTGGCGGACATTAAACTCATGTCACTCCGTGTTTTCATCCTGAATTTTGTAGGGTGCGCTTGCGCACCATTCCCCTTGGTCGTCAAAGTCTATCAGATAAACAAGAAAGGAAAACTGTATGAGACAAGGTCTTTTGTATGGAGTATTGATGATAGCCTCGTTCATCCTTACATCGAGTCCGGTATGGGCAGAGGACGCGTTTAACCAACCTGGAGCGTATGTTGGCTTAGGCATGGCGGGTGGCATATCCGATTTTGAAGGAGCAGCGCACGGCGCTGGTAATAGTCCAGGGTTTGACGTTCGCGGCGGATACCGCTTCAATGACCACGTTGCAGTTGAGGGAGTGTATGAGTACATGGATGATTTCGAGAAAGGGAGACATGACGCGCCGGGCAATGCTCATCTGAACACAAACAATTTCAACGTCATGGGAAAACTCCTGGCCCCAGTCCCGGGACTGACAAACCTCCAACCTTACATCAGCGGGGGAGTCGGATTTCTCAATGCTAATGGACCCGAACATTTCTCCGGGGCGGATGGCGCAGTCCATCATACTGGATCGGGAACGGAGTTTGCGGGGCGTGTAGACGGCGGGGTCGACTATTTCCTGACGCCTCAGATCTCAACATTCTTAGATGCTGGCTATGTGATGCCTACTGAACACCTTGATCATCTTAATTATGTTTCGCTGAGCCTGGGCCTCAAGTATAATTTCTAGGTTTGCAGAGTCGCTGGAGAGAAAACATTCAGAGTCGCTATCATGCGGAAACTTGCGTCTGTTGCGTTGCTTGTTCTTGCAGTCTCTGTCCAGGTCGCTGTCGCCGCCGAGTCCGTAAACGCACCTACGGGTGATGATCGTGAGAGCCCGGCAATTGTTCAAGACGGAAGCTCCGCGCTTACCGCTCCTGAAGAAACGCTTAAAGTCCTCACCTACAATGTCCAGTTCCGTCCAGCGATCGCCGATGTCCTTCACCCACAATGGCCCAATACATCGGGGCGCGCCCAGGCGATCGGGCGCGCCATTGCTCAATATGATATCGTCGCTCTGCAAGAGGTCTTTCGCACTGAGCGCCTTAATGAAATCGTCTCTGCTGCAAACACTGCAGGCCTTATATACGGAGCCTCATCACAACTTCCTTCAGGGCGTCTCTTCGACGTTGCGCTCGGTCCCGCTCCCCATCATATCTTCTCGCCTCAAGCATCGATCTTGCAGTCGCTGGTCGGAATCGTGACGCGAACGCTCTACAATGTTATCGACACTATTCGCGAAGATAATTATCAAGCGAGGCCTGTCGAGAATAGCGGCTTAGTCGTCTTGAGCCGCTATCCAATCATACAACAAGACTGGATAACCTATCGCCACAAGAGCGGGATTGACGCGTGGGCGAAAAAAGGGGCGTTGCATGTGGCTATACAGCAAGGCAACGCATCGTCTCCTCACAATATCTTGGACGTGTTCGTCACCCATCTCCAAGCTGGAGAAACAACGCAACAATCCGAGCGACTAGAACAAGTTTCTGAACTCGCTCAGTTTATCCGCACCGTGCACGACGCCCATCCTGAACGTCCGGTCTTAGTCATGGGAGACTTTAATATTAACGGGGCTCCCGCTCAGCAAGAAGACGAGTTGTCCCCTTATCTATTTTTACGCGATGCTCTGCGCTCGTCCGTTCCGACACTCACTGACGTATGGACGCTTCATCATGAGACTCAGACTGGATCGACTAAACACCGGTCTCCCAAACGGATTGATTATATTTTTACCACAGAAGGGCCACAGTTCTCCTCTACCGATGTCAAAGTAAATGAGTTTCGTTGCATCCCGCTGCCGCTGACGCCGGCCCCACAAGCAACGAGCGTTTATCTCTCTGATCACAACGGTGTGGAAGCTACGTTGCGATGGCGACTCTCTTCCTAGAAACGAAGGATTTATAAAAAATCCTCGGGCGTTTTGTAGGCAATGACATGTGAGATCGCCCTGAAATGCTCATCGTACGCCACGATGGCTTCACAACTATACACCGAGGCGGCAATCGCATGAGGAACATCGGTAGCGTCACGTAACGCAGTAAATTTACGAGCGAGCAGTTTTCTTTCCGTACGAGACACAAACGGCAAGAGCAGGATCGGTAGCGCGAGAATCTTTTCCAGCGCTGCCTTGCCAAAAGCGGCGCCGGTGGGAAAGTCAGGGGCATTATCAATCGCGAAGATATGTACTTCCTGCAGGGCATAAAACGAAGTAGTCCCCAACAGATTCCCTGCAACGATTCTCTCAAAGAAAGCGGCGGTAGCAGGAAACCGCTCGGGCTCGGCGGCCTGAGTCAGGGTGTACACTAACAGGACAGACGTATCGAGATACAACACCTAGCGCGTCCCGGTCCGTTTCTGGATCGATTTCTTCTTCGGGGTGGTCAAGAGTTCCTCGTGCGCCACAATACGTTTCAGGCTCTCTTTACGGGCGCGATGCAGGAGCTGATCAACCGACTTATTGCGAATGTAGTTAGCAAATTCTTTCAATTCCATAACGGTCCCTCAGTCGTCTTTATGGTAAAGGCTTCGCTCCAACGAGGCAACCTATTCTTCTGTAACGTGCGCTGCGCGCGCCTGCCTTGACCTCCGCTTCTCTCGTGCGCATGGCGCACGCTACGCGACTCTATTCCCATCTCTGTCTGGCTGCCCTGCTCCCGCACGATCGCCGCTCGGCTGCGTTTGTAACAATTTTGTCATCACCTCGCGCTAGACAAACGAACTGCGTATATGGTATAGCCCCTTCATTTACCGCCCGTAAACACAAGGAAGGGGCTTATCGGGATGCGCATCACTCACACCCTGTTCTTCCGCACGCTCTGTCGTCTGCTGATCTTCTGCCTCGCCTTTCAAAGTCTGCATCCCTCGGCCTTACGCGTGCCGTGGAAGCTGCACCTTAGTTTCAATCCGGTTTCTTTAACCTTGAACTTTGAACTTGGAACGTTGAACTTTGGCCCTTCCCCAGTGTACGGCCAAGTCATCGACCCCAATCTCGCTTCCACCCCAGAAGCCGACCTCTCCGATCCATTCATCATCAACAAAGCTGCTGAACTGAATCACGACCCGGTCAAGATTTTCACCTTCATGCGCGACGAGATCGGCTACGAAGCCTATCAAGGCTCGCTACGCGGCGCACGGGGCACGTTGTGGAGCAAGGCGGGTAATGCGCTGGACCAAGCCAGTTTAATGATTGCCCTGCTGCGTGCGTCCGGAGTCAAAGCGCGTTATGTCAAAGGCGCACTCGGCCTCGCTGAAGCGCAAGAAGTAATCATGTCCATGTTCCCGCCAGTGCTGCGCATCGTCGGCTGCCCGCCAGCCGATGCCCTCAAAGCCGATCCGGCCAACGACCCCAAACTGCTCGCTGAAGCCAAAGATCATTACTGGGTGGAATACGGCGACAGCTTCACGCCTGCCGACCCCAGCATTCCTGATGCGCAAATTGGCCAGACGTTCACCACCAAAGAGAGCGACTTCACGGAAGTGCCGGACAACCTGCGTCATAAAGTGACAGTACGCTTGAAGGCAGAGTTGCAAAGCAATTTCCCTTCGGCAGAACCTGACACCAAGAATGTCCTCAACGAAACCTTCATTACGGCAGCCCTCGTTGGGAAGCCGTTGTCAGTCGGACATTTTGTCAATTCACAACCTGCAGGAGGATTAGTGTTTGACACCGTCACCCACACCTACTCGCCCTACATTCTCATTGGTCAGAACGACGGCGATATTTCAGATGATCCAATCATTCGCGGCACGGACTATCAGGAAGTGATCACCAACTTCCCACTCGGTAGTCAGCTCTTAAGTGGGCTGTTCCTAGAAATGGACGTGAAGAGTCCCGATGGAAAAGTCGAGACCCACGAACGCGCTTTAGTTGACCGCATTGGGTTTGCGGCACGGCAGAACGGCGGCATGGTTATAGTCAATATTAGCAACGAAGAAGGAGGTCAACCTGCAATTACTGATGCTGATATCGTAACAATTTCAGCTATCTCTTCTTCACAAGACCCAACATGGATTAATTCGCTTACTGCGAGGCTGCAGGTTGACAAATTGAAGGCCGAAAATTTTGAATTGCGTCTGAGAAACTTGACGGATACCACGCTTAATACTGAACGAGTAAATTTACTTCAGGAGGCAACGTCTTTCGCGAGAGCGTCAAACATATATCTTTCAGCTTTGGCGACTTCTGTTTACTTCCTTGTTTCAGATGCCTTCAATAACTCTCTCATGCAAACTTTTGAAACGAGATCATACCCAGGAGCCGCAAAGATCATCTTGGGCAAGATTGGCATCACGAGAACCGGTGGAGAATCGGTAGCCTCACCTTCTCTTGATATAATCACTAATAGTGTAAGCACAATCTCGCGACCTGGCCAACGAAAAGAGGTAGAGCAATTCCATAATTTCGCGAGGGGATATTTTGCGAATCGGATTGAAGGAGAAATCGTTCATCTGTTCTCTCAGAATGTAGAGCCAATTACGACCGCAAAAATTTTAGAGCGAGCACTAATCCAGCACATTGACCTTCGTTCCATTAATCGTACAAATCAGCAACTTATTGAAACTCTCCAAGTTTCCGATGAAGCAAAAGCTCGCATAGCACTTGCCGTGAAAAAAGGATTGACAGTTATCGTGCCAATTAAGGCTGTTGAGATTGACAGCTACCATACAGTTGGATGGTTTGAATTCGACCCTATCACTGGACATTTGGTCGATCGATTAGAAAACGGGCAAGGAGGAGAGTTCCTTGAGTATATTATTGCCACTCTCCAGGGCTCAGAAACTAGCGCCATTATCGGAGGCTTTATCCTTCCCACGATCTTATTAGTATTGCGGGTGACAGGGGGGATCCTTCAACAAGTCAAGGACTTCCTTCTTGGTGCTGCTGCAGCCTTGGGTAGTAATGACTTCAATTTCACACAGACAAAAACTGTGATTGCGGCCAACGCTGTCGCGGAAATGTTTATACAATTGTACAAAATTGCAGCAGCGTTACAGGGACGCAGCAAAATTGCTTTTGTTGAGACATTTACTAGCGCAGGAGTGCCTCTGGCCATGCTAATTCTTTCTTCTATACTTCTTGCTTTAGATCCCCCTGTACCTGATTTTCTTATAGGATTCTCTCGCTTTGAGGCTTTTCCTGTAACTCAATATCCTGGCGTTTCGACTCAGCTGGTACATGATGCCCTTTTTACCATTCCCCCTGACGATTCTGTGTTTCCTTTTGTTGTACCCCAACTCTCCTCCGCCTATCGCATCCAAATCAAAAACACCGGCCCTGCGACTGACACCTTCCGTATCACGCTACCCCCAGCCCCGCAGGGATACACATTGCAAAGTAGTGTGCCGGAGATTACGGTCCCGCCTGGGCAGACGGCGGAGGTAGGCATCTGTTTGCGTCCGGTCAACGGCATCGGTGCGCCTGAAACGTCAGTGCCATTTAATGTAACAGTGACAAGCACAACCAATCCCGCCATCACCGCTTCGGATAGCGAAACTTTCGTCACACCGGATGTGCATGGCGTTACGTTGACACTTGATCCAGCGTTTACCAGCGCCAACCCGGGCAGTAGTATGCCCGTCGAACTTACCATCACCGCCGCTGGCAACGGGGCAGAGAATGTCACACTTAGTGCAGACCTGCCTGACGGTGTGACGCTGAATGACTTACCGTCCTCTATCTCCCTGGCCCAAGGCGAAACCAAAACTTTTCCGTTGACACTGAATGTCAGCAACAGTGCAGCACTTAACTCTACATTGACGACAACGATTACCGCTTATGTGACCGGACTATCCGCTTCTAATAAGCCATCGACGACCATTCAACTTAGCATCCGCTCTGCAGCGGTCGTGGCCGTTGAACAAGCCGCAATCAAAGCTGCAGACGCCAATCACACCCAATTAGCAGGCGTGCTCTCACAACTCAGCGACACGCTTGGGCAATGGCAAGCCAATCCTGACGACACCCGCCTCTGCGAGCGCGTTCAACTTCAATTCAATAATGTCAAATCTATACTAGAGGCAACGCCGGCACTAGCGAAGTTTGTGTCTCAGCTTGACGTCGTTCTTGCAGAAGCGGCGAGCTGTAATGCTACAAGTGTATTACTATTGGTAGGCCCGCTGTTCGAGGATATTGATAACGTCTTTGCGTCCACACAGGCATTAGCGCTTTCACTGTCTCCTACCAGCATTACGCTGGAGCCAGGCCAAGGGCAGAGCTTTAATATACGGCTTGAGAACCAGGGAAAGCAGACGCTCGATGTATCGCTGGCTCCGGGGTCAGTCCCGAGCGGCGTAACAGTAGCACTCGACGAGACGCGAGTGTCTCTCGCGCCCAACGCCGTACGCACGATTCCACTCACGTTGAATCAGACGCTCACAACAACCACAGTTTTTGCACTGGAGGTGGTGGCAACAGCGGGCGGCGCCTCACAGACTGCCTTTGCCTACGTCGCCGTACGTCCAGCGGTTGCGGATGTTGTCAGTGTCACAGCGAATCCGAACGCAGTGGATAAAGGACAATCAACCACCGTGAGCGCACAGATTCTCAATGCCGCGAACACGACTCCCTCTGTCCTTGCACGACTCCAACTGCTTGATAGCACCGGCGCCCTGCTTTCCAACCGCCATGAAGTAACAGTCACCCTCAATCCTAGTCCGGACCCCCACCCCGTCCCTCCGGGGGACCACCGCGAAGCCCGACTTCTCATGGAAGCGCACGGTTGCGCCCTTGTCCGTCTCGAGGTACGCCGCCGACCGCTCCGCGTCCATCCGCCCGCAGAACGACTTCATCAGCTCCCGGCCGATGCCCTTCCCCTGGTGGGAACGCGGGACACCGACCGGGCCCAGGTGCCAGTGCGCCGTATCGGGGTCCTCGTTCGTCCAGGCGCCCGCCCACGAG
>CAZUFQ010000238.1:0-8879 GCA_964618735.1 uncultured Enterobacteriaceae bacterium | reverse complement strand
AACGGCACTGCAAAGCGCAGATGTCAAGGCGCGTGACTCTGCAGTGGATCTTGTTCACCGTTTAGGCGCTCGGAGGCATTTTGAATTCGGAGACCTGCTGCCGAAGGTCCCTGCCCCGTGATAGAGTTTTGCTGATCACGGTTAAAAATTGCGAGGAGCATTCATGGCCATTGAGCAAGCCATCCTTGAAAAACTGCGGATTCTGCCGCCCGAGAAGCAACAAGAAGTTCTTGACTTTGTAGAGTTTCTAGAGCAGAAGCAACCTAGCCTTAAACGTCCACGTCGCCCTTGGATTGGCATTGCCTCCGACTTAAACGTTGATTTGACTGAAGAAGATATTGCCGAAGCCCGACGTGAGATGTGGGGGAACTTCCCACGAGAGGATGTCTAATGGCCTCGGTCGTCTCCGACACGCATGCTGTGCTCTGGGCATTGCTCCAACCGCAGAAGTTGTCGGCGAACGCACTCGCTGCATTTCAGCAAGCCACTCGCCTTGGCGATCCTGTTTATATCGCCTCAATCTCTATCGTCGAAACACGCTATCTGGAGGAAAAGGGAAAACTTCAAACGGGCACCCTTGCTCGCCTCAAAAGTGTGATTGAAAGTGAGGATAGTGGTCTCGTCGTTGTGTTCCTAGATCTCGCTGTTGCTGAAGCAATTGGCCAGATCCCGCGAGACGCTGTTCCTGACATGCCCGACCGGATTATTGCCGCTACTGCTCTTCACCTGAAGCTTCCACTTATCAGTCGGGACCGTAAAATACGAGCAGCAGAGGTCACTACTATCTGGTAGCCTGCTCTCGGAAGCACAACCTCTTCTTTTTCTTTAGTCGCAGTAAAACGTATTGCTCTCTCGACTATGAAAAACTAACCACCACAGATCACTCTTTATGAACCTTTCTTTCTTTTCTCCTCTTGCCTTTCAATTGCTCTATGCGCTGCCCTTGCTGATCGTTCCCTATTTGCTGCGCAGGCGCGCGAAAACGCTTATTGTCCCAGCCTTGTTTTTATATCAAGGATTACCTTCTGCTTCTCGTCGTAGACTATGGGGGCGGGTGCAATTGACGCCGCTTTTCTTTTTGCAATTGTTGATTCTTCTGCTGCTGATCGCGGCGGCGGCGCAACCGTTTCTGCACAAACGCGGCGGCAAAGTCGCCCTGGTGCTCGACACGTCCGCGAGTATGCAGGCGCGTGCACCGGGTGGAGCCGATAGTTTATTCGACTTGGCTAAACAACAGGCGCTGCAAGCGCTCGACACGATTCCCAGCTCAGAGAGCATCAGTTTTTTCACGAACGCCCCTCTTCCTGCGCTCGTCGCTTCCGCTGCTGATGATCGGGGGCAATTGAGCACTACGGTGTCGCAGCTCACGGCGACTGATGCACCGGACCCCAGTGACGACGTGCTCTCCGCTTTTTTTTCTCAGCTGTTTGGCGAACAAGGGTTTCAGCATGTGTTTTTCTTCACCGATCGCCCTCTTACTATGCCTTCGCCCTCCAGCGCTTTCACAGTCGCAGCTTTTGGCGGTCCACAACCGAACCTCGGCATCTCTGCCTTCCGCTTGTACCGTAGTCCATTTGCTCCCAACGACGTTGACGCAACCGTTGCTATCGTTGGCGCTGAAACAGCCATAGGTCCAGTGCAAATCAGTATTGAAGACGCCGACACCGGTAAGCCGCTGGTTTCTCGCTTCTTCCCCAAAGGAGAAACCTCACCTTTCTCTTTTTCCCATTTGCCTATAGCGCAAACGTATCGCGCTCGGTTGCGTGTACAAAATGGTAATGGCGAACAGGATGGTTTGGCTCTTGATAATGAGGCCTACGCTATTCTGCCTTCATTGACCAATGTTGCCGTGCTTCTTGTGACGCCATCGCCAGCGGTCGCCCGTAGTCTCAGCGTGATTCCAAACCTGAAAGTGGAGACCATTGCCCCGCAAGACTACACGCCGGCCAAGGCTGCACAGTTTGCGTTCGTCCTGTTTCATCTGACCGCGCCGGAAGCGCTCCCGCCGACTAACGCGGCGTTTCTGCTTCCACCTGAGGGTAATGCGCTTTTTCCGTTGGGGAAAACCACAACCCGCGTACAAGTCACACAGTGGATGACTGCTCATCCCTTGACGAGTTATGTGACGTTCTCGCTATTCTCTCCGGCGTATGCCCAAGCGTTGCGACCTATCGGATGGGGCCAGCCAATTGTGAATGCCACTATAGGTCCAATCGTCATCGCTGGAGAACAAGAAGGCAAACGCTATCTGGTCACAGGATTTGACGTGCTTCCTTATCTGGGGAAGAGTAACCTGCCCATTTCGATCTTTACTCTCAACGCGCTCGGGTGGCTGGTTGACCAGGCTGGACAACCGCCGAGCTTGAAAACCGGCGCTTCACTGACGTTAGCTGAGGAGTCAGCAGTCGTGCGCTTTTTTACCGGAGAAGTCGTTCCCTCGATAAGCAAAATTGCTCTTCTCCGTAAACAAGGAATCTACACTGTTAATGAGTATGGGATCGCACGTCGCATCGCAGTAAATCTCAGCAGCGAACAAGAGTCGCACCTGGCGCGTCCGTTGCGTCTTGCTGCGTTGGCCGCGCCAGCTCCAATAGAACCGGAAGCGACCGCCCGGCCCTTGTGGCCGTGGTTGTTGGCTGGCGCACTGTTGTTGCTTGTACTGGACCGTTGGTTTGCTTTGCGGCCGCAAGCGCTCGCTTCAACACCTTGACTGTCCCTCGCAAAGAGCGTCTGCTCTCGATTCCCGTGGGTGTATAGCAATTTCTTGGTAAACGTCCGTGGATTCCGGCTTTCGCCGGAATGACGGCTCTGCTTCATTCGTCATTCCGGGCAAGGCCGCAGGCCGCGACTCGGAATCCAGGATTTTGTTAGGCACCCGATTCCTCTTGTACTCTTGCGGTTTGCATAAAATCTGCGACACTGAAATCACTGCATGTCCCCGATGTTTTCTTTTCCGCCATTTGCCTTTCAGCGTTCCGAATTTCTCTACCTCCTCGCTCTTCTGCCGCTTTTTTGGTTGCTGCAATGGCGAGCGTTTCGTAGCCTTTTCTCTTTCCTGAGCTTGCTGCTTCATACCGTTGTGCTTGCTGTGTTGGTCCTTGCCGTCGCGGGTCTGCATACCCTTAAGCCAGGAGTGAGCACCGCCCCACTCTTGGCCATCGATCTTTCGCAAAGTCTGACCGCCGCGCAACGACAATGGATGCATGACACTATCGTGCACACGCTCCAGCCTGTCGCCGACACGCCCACAGTGGTTTTTGCAGGGCAGCACCGTCTCACAACCTGGAAGGAAGCCGAGGCGATGCTCACAACGCCGCCGGCAACATTGCAACTCGATGCAACCAATATCGAAGGAGCTTTCACTCCACTGCTCGCGTCGATGCGTAATCGTAGCGTCTATTTGTTTAGCGACGGCTGGGAAACGCAAGCCGACGCACGCTCACTCGCCTCTTTGTTGGCCGAGAAGGCGCTGACGGTGTATCCCTTTTCTCCGCCTCCACCAGTCGCGGCTCCGAATGTTGCGATGCAACGCCTCAGCGTTCCCCAAACCGGAGCAGGAGGTGAAGCCATTCCGATTTCAGTTGCTCTTGACAACACCAACTCAGACTCCGTACTCGGAGAGTTAACCGTATATCGTGATGACAAAGTAGTCTGGCAGCAGGAGGTCACGCTTCCTCCCGGAGCTTCGCTCTTCACACATTCGCTCTTTCTGACTGGAGACGGACTGATCCCACTCCGCGCCGTCTTTACTCCTCGGAGCCGACAAGAAGACACTATCGCTCAAGACGATCACGCCTCTGCGTGGGTAGCCATCGAACCGCAGGAGAAGGTGCTCTTGCTCAGTGCGCGCCCCCAAGACAATCGTTATCTGGAAAAAGCGCTCGACAACCATGGCTGGAATGTAACTGCACTCGATCTTGCTTCGAAACCCGTTGCGATTCCAGCCCCGGGATCATTTAAAACAGTAATCCTCAACAACGTCGCAAAAGACAAACTCCCGTCCGCTTTACTCAACGGCTTGGATGAATATGTCAGCCGCGGCGGTGGGCTGTTGATGATCGGAGGAGAAGAAAGTCTCGGTCTCGGCGGATATAAAGACACGGCAGTTGAAAAGGTCCTGCCAGTCTCACTGATCCCGCCCCAGAAGCCCGAACAACACACAGCCATGGTGCTGCTCATCGATACCTCTGGCAGTATGCGCAAGGAGAACAAACTGCAGTACGCGAAAGAAGGGATTCGCGCTGTGGTGCGTAATCTCAAAGATACCGATCTGTTTGGCATCATCGGTTTCGACCGTGAAGCGTTTGTGGTGATTCCTCTCGAATATCTGGGCAAGATTCGCGAGGATATTGATTACCGACTTGAGCGTTTGACAGCGTCAGGCGGGACGTACCTCTTACCTGCTTTAAAGGAAGCGCAGCAGCAACTTGATCGCTATTCGGTGGCGCGAAAACAGGTTGTGATCCTCACAGATGGAGAAACCGGCGGCAGCGGCAGCGACTATTTAGATCTGGTCACGGTCATGCATCGGGAACTCAAGACTACGGTCTCCGCCATTGCTCTTGGGGAAGAAGCTAATCTTCGTCTGCTCTCTCGCATCGCGGATTATGGCGGCGGCGCGTTTCACCACACGACGGATCCTTCTACCCTGCCGGAAATCTTTCTCGATCAGTTAGAAGAAAAACCAGAAGAAAAAACCATGGTCGAAAAAGATCTGCTTCCGCTTCCCAATGCTGATTCGCCGCTGCTCAAAGGTCTCGATGACCGTAGGATGCCGCCGGTGAAGGGGTATGTAGAAGCGACGCTGAAAAACGGAGCCCGCATGGATATTGCCCTCCGCGCAGATGGGAAACGACCACCGCTGCTTGCTTCGTGGACGTATGGGCGAGGAAAAACTGCGGCGTTCACTTCCGATGCGAACGGTCGCTGGTCTGCCCCGTGGGTCGCTTGGGACGGGTTTAGCAAGCTCTGGTCACAAGTTGTGCGGTGGTGCATACCAGAGGTCCAACGAAAAGAGACGCATTTTGCCGTCGAACTTGGACACAATGATAATGGACTCGTCATTGATGTTTTTTCCTACGGCGCCAGTGAAGAGGGTCGTACGGCTACGGCCAAGATTATGAGTCGAGACGGTAAGGAAAGCGTTCTCGCTCTCGACCGCCTCGCGCCAGGACACTACCAGGGCGCGCTGAATACTCCCCAGGCTGGGGATTATCGTGTGGAAGTCACGACGCCGGACGGAGAAAAGATGGGACCATTCGGGTACACCATGCCGCCGCGTCGGGTTGGAGAAGAGCCGCAACCCCAAGCGAATTTACCATTATTGCAGGCCTTAGCCTCCGCTACCGGCGGCAGCGTCAACCCTGACGTATTAACACTAGCGCCGCGGATAGGACCGCCAGAACAACAGCCGCTCTTGCCATATCTGATTCCGCTAGCGATGGCGGTGTATTTCCTCGAACTCATCGTCCGGCGGCTCGCCCTGTAGCCCTCTTTTCCCTCATTCATCGGACTGGTGTCAACTCGCGTTGTCTGTCAACTACGATTGCCATTCGTGCGTGCGTGCTTACTTCGTCGAGTATGGGCTCCAATTCAGAGCGCCGGACGTGTCAACTTGTGATGACAAGATTTAATCACTCTTTGTGAAGAAAATTTCTCTAAGTAGTGATTTTTGCAGGCTCTGCTTCGATTACCTGAGCCTGGTATGGTTTGTGCGCTAAGCAAAGTGACGTTGGTTGTACGCGCAGGTGACTTTCGTAGCGTGGCCAAAGCGCCTTCTGGCAGCCTATCATCTTCTCGGGCTGGGCGATGGCCGCAAACTGACGTTTCAAGCTGGACTCGGCTCTCATTGATAAAGCTCTGTTGAAGCAACGAACAGTAAACACTGCAAACTTGGGAGACAAAAGATGCAGAAGAACCAGCTCAGGTCCTGTGCTCGTGCTCCTCCGCTAAGACAATGACCTGTGGGCGTCGCTCTACACGCCTGTCAAGCTTTCCTGTAACGAGCGACTCGTGGTTTATCAATTGTAGAAACCACAGTGTCACAAAGGAGGAAAAGTATGCTGAACAAAATACGGACCCTCTCCTACGGTGACGTTTTTTCATCCCTTCTTTTTCGAATCCATAAGGAGACTGTAATCATGTCCATCACATCAGCAATCACCCGCAAGCTTGTAGGTTCCTTGGCCCTGCTTGGCATTTTGGCCGCCGCCCCTCTGGCGCAAGCCGCAGCGATCACCGATGAATCCGGCACTATCTGCAAGAACTACAACGCCGGACAGGCTACCCTTGTCGATTACTTTCCGAATGCCACGAGGAATCTGGCTACCTATTCCCTTCCGGTTATCTGTCCAGTCGCACGGAACACGAGCGATGCGCTCGGAGCCGTAGCGTACATCGATATCAATCACTACGGCACGCAGACGACCTACTGCTCATTCTACAGCGTGAACTACAACGGCGCGTACCTGGCTTCGGGCAGCGCGAGTTGGACGGGCGCTGGTTTTCACGAATTTGCTATCAGTCTCTATGGCTCCGGCAAGAGCAACGCCTGGAGTAATTACAGCGTGCTCTGCACGATTCCCGGGAACGGCAATGGTCTTGTTTACGATGTTGATCTTTACGAGTATTAAACCTCTCTCTGATCATGTCGCTGCAGCGCGGGCGCGACATGGTCTCTCTTTGTAAAGAAGCAACGCCTCACGGATAGGGCGTCCTCCGTGAGGCGGCGCTAGTGAAGCGTTCCTCGCACAGAGCGCAGCTTCGAAACCAATCAAAAAGGAAGTGATGTCATGAAAAATGCCTATCGAGTATGGTGGAGCTCTGCTGCAGTCGTGGCAAGTGGACTGGTCCTGGCATATTGGGTCAGCGGTCCATCAGTCACCACACCCGAGCACGTCGGTGTTAATAACCCAACGTCAGTGAGCCCCGCTTCTGGACGATGTACAGCGTCAGAGGCGGAGGATGGAGGGTCGTCAACCTGCAGCGAAGAGGATCGGAAGATGGACTCGCGGCCGGCGGATTTGACTGTGCTACGGCAGGACGTTGCGTCCCTCAAAGAACAAATCGTAAGCCTGCGGAGGCAAATCCGTGAGCTGCGGCGTGTTGCGCCTGCGGCGGCCAGCGAAAAGCCGGAAAATTAGAATCCTGATCCACCCCTCAATCCCGCGGCTCGCGCTGCTGCAGAACAGCAACGGCAAGAGCAGATGGCGATGCTTGAGGCTGATTTTCAGCGTGAACCCATTGACCGAGCGTGGGCGTTACAGGCGACGGGGGCGGTGCAGGATGCGCTAAACAGCGACACTGCAGGACAGGCGGCCTTACAGCGCCTTGAGTGTCATTCGCGTACGTGCCGGATTGAGCTGGGGGCGGACGAGACCGGGACGCTTGGGAAGTCCTTGCCGCTGCTTATGCAGCAGCTGGCCCCGATCTTACCGAATGTGACGGCGAACACGCTAGACGAGGAAAATGGGGGAGGAACGGTCCTCTATTTATCCAATGCTAAAGGCGAGGCCGCACCAAACAATAAGTGACGCTTCGTACATCTCAAAACACGGTGCATAAAATGGAAACGCACGACGAAAAACTGCTTCCTCGAAATGTTCGCTGGACCGACTACGAAGTTGTCATTGTGAAATTGAAGTGATGGTTTTCAAAGAAGCGAAATTCTGCCTCACCGATTTTCTCAAAGTTGACTTCCAGCACTGGGATTGACGCTTCTTCCGGCTGATCGAGAATATCGTCCCATTAAGACTTCGATGTGCTGCTTAGCCACTGATACGTCACTCCGGCGAGAGCGGCCCCGATGAGAGGCGCGACCCAAAAGAGCCAAAGTTGGGCAAGCGCCCAGTCCCCCACAATCACCGCAGGGCCTGTGCTACGAGCCGGGTTCACGGAAGTGTTAGTCACAGGAATACTGATGAGGTGGATGAGCGTGAGACCGAGACCAATGGGGATGGGGGCAAAGCCACTTGGCGCCCGGTCATCAGTCGCCCCCAGAATGATCATGAGAAACATAAACGTCATGACCACCTCGGTCACGAATCCGGAGGTCAGGGAATAGCCGCCCGGCGAGTGGGCTCCATATCCATTAGAGGCTAAGCCTCCGCTGAGGTCGAACCCCGCTTTGCCGCTGGCGATGAGGTACAGCACGCCTGCGGCAACAATGGCGCCAAGCACTTGAGCGACGACATAGGGGAACAGTTCAGACGCTTTGAAACGCCCTCCGACGACCAATCCGAGGGACACTGCTGGATTCAAATGGCAACCCGAAATGTGGCCGATCGTATAGGCCATTGTCAGTACCGTAAGACCGAAGGCGAAGGAAACTCCCAGTAGCCCAATCCCGACATTCGGGAAGGCCACCGCCAGAACAGCGCTCCCGCAGCCACCAAGGACCAGCCAGAAGGTGCCGAGAAATTCAGCCACCGCGCGATTGGTTAATGACATAACCTCCTCCTCTTTGCGTGATCGGTAATAGTGAATGACCGCGTTTACCCTAACTCAGGCCACGATCGAGCATAGGGGATTTTGTGACTATTACAAGCTCAATCTTCCATTTTTTTCGGTGGGATCTTCTGTGAGCTCTCCGGCGCCGTCAGGAGACCAGTCACAGCCGAAGGAGCATCGGATTTTTCACTCCCTGTCTTGGCGCGCCACATCTATAGGCGGCAGTTTCGCGCCCCGGGTGATTAGGCGTCTAAAGGACCGAATGTTTTCGCATCTGTGATCTCATAGATTTCAACGGTTTCTCCCCGACGGAGCATGCGTTTTCCGTGGCGTGGAAAATCGGCAATTTCCATATCGAGATTTTCACCGCCCATGAGATAGACAAGGTCCTCGCTATGAGGGTTTCGTAGATGATGGGCGACGGACGGAGT
>CAZUFQ010000237.1:0-8897 GCA_964618735.1 uncultured Enterobacteriaceae bacterium | reverse complement strand
CTACTGTCAGATCAATGATGGCGCCGCCTGCGTGATTGTGACGACCAACGAACGAGCCAAGGATCTCAAAAAGTCGCCTTCATATATCAGCGGCATGCAAGGGTTGCCTGGTGGTCGTGAAGAATTCATCTGGGCTTATCCCGGGTTTGGTGTTGCTCAGCAAGAGGTGTTCGATTACAAGCCGGAGCTACAACCGGTCTACAAAATGGCCGGTGTGACGCATAAAGATATCAATGCTTTGTTTACGTACGATGCTTTCTCCATCCTGGTGTGGACCGCGTTGGAACGGTGGGGATTCTGCGGCGTCGGTGAAGCTGCAGGGTTTACACAAAATGGACGTATTGAACTCGGCGGCGAGCTGCCCGTCAACACCAACGGAGGCTTGATCTCCGAAGGGCACATCATGGGCTGGAATCACCAAGTCGAGATCATCCGCCAATTGCGCGGTGAGTGCGGGCAACGACAGATCGCCAATGCGCAAGTGATCCAATGGGCGAACGCGTACGGCGATTCATTGATATACCGGAGATAAATCATGGCGGACTACAAAAAACCTCTTCCGGCGATTACGACGTTGAATGGACCGTATTGGGATGGACTCAAACGACGCGAACTCAAAATGCCGAAGTGTAAAGACTGCGGCAAACTGTGGTATCCGCCTGCGCCCTTTTGTCCGGAGTGTTGGTCACAGAATTTTGCCTGGCAACAACTAAGCGGTCGCGGAAAAGTCAATTCCTGGGTGGTGTTTCATCAAGCGTACTTCTCTTCGTACAAAGATGATATTCCATACAACGTCGCCGAAGTCGAATTGGACGAAGGACCACGTTTGCTCACCAATCTTGTTAATGTAGACAATGCCGATATCGCGATCGGAATGCCGGTAGAAATTGTCTATGACGACGTAACGGAAGATGTGACGCTGGCGAAATTTAGACCAACTATGGAAAAGAAACGGTGAATCGGGGAACCGGAGAATCGGGGACTTGTGGACTGGTTCTGTTTTCCCGTTTCTCCCCCTCTTCGATTGTCCGATTCTTTCTAATTGAAAACGGAAACCTCCTTTTTCTTTGACATCGACGACGAACGGAGATAGAACAACCTGATTGCGGGAGGTTCGGAAAGATGGTTGTTCAGACCCGATCGTCCGCCACGACAAATGCGCAGCACGCCCAATCCGTATGGTCTACGGAATTGCGTCCTTTTCAGCTCGCACGATTCCGCTTGCGGCTCAAAGCTAAAGAGACCCTTCGTCTCCCTGCCTACAAGGGTTCAGCTCTGCGCGGCGGGTTCGGACAGGTATTCCGGCGCATCGCCTGTTTGGGAAGCGAACTCGGGGTCGGTCAATGTCTCCTAGGCGAACGCTGTCCATACCATTATATCTTCGAGACTCCGTCTCCAGCTGACAGCGTAATCTTGAGTAAGATTCCAACAGCTCCTCAGCCGTTCGTACTCGAACCGCCCCTGGAAACGAGACGGATCTACGAACGCGGCGAAGTACTAGTATTTCACCTCGTGCTTATCGGCAAAGCGTTTGAGTATCTGCCGTACTTTCTCTACACCTTCGACGAACTGGGCCGCGTCGGACTGGGACAGGGCAAAGGAAAGTATGAGCTGGAATCCGTTGCCTGGCTAGACGAGACCAGCCAGGCCGTTCTTATATACGATGGCAGAAGAAAGGTGCTTACTGATTCTTTTCATGTTTTGTCTCTGCCCCAACTTTCTGTCTTTCCCTCCTCTTCGTCTCTGTCCGAAATGTCTGTCTCTTTTCTCACTCCGACACGCTTGAAATACGAGAACCAGATTGCCGCAGACTGTGAGTTCCATGTCTTTTTCCGCAACCTCGCCCGCCGTATTGCGCTCTTGAACTACTTTCATTGCGGCGGTGAATTTCCGCCGGAGAGGAAAGCCTTGGTGGAACAAGCACGAGCCGTCGAAACGGTCTCCAGTTCACTACAGTGGATAGACCGCGAGCGCTACTCCAATCGGCAGCAGCGCTGGACCCCGCTCGGCGGATTTGTTGGTCACGTGACGTACCGTGGCGACTTGGACCCATTCCTGCCCTACCTGCGGTTAGGCGAATACACTCACGTGGGCAAAGGGGCAACGTTTGGGTTGGGGGAGTATGAAATTGCCTACGAGTAATGTTCAGCAGCTTGGAGGAGAATACATGATACCACTTGAGTGTGGAGATCCAACCGAGGAACCAGCGTCCTATACACGGTTCGTGCTGCCGTTTTCCTATAGCCCTATCCAATATGCTCCTCAGGGGGGATCCCCTTTGATTTATAAGCTTTCCGAGCCAGTTAGCATTTGGAGACAGAATTACCTGACCGTGGAGACGTCCACGGTTCTGTTTCACCGTGCTCAATGGTTTGACCTCAAGGGGATAAATTCTTTCGATTTTCAGATTTCCCGGAACGGGCGAAAGCTAACTGTGCGTATGAGCGCGCCACGTCTTGTGCTCTTTGAGTGGCCGAGCGATCCGGGAGCACAACGCGAAGACGACCAAAGGGATCTCCTTTGCATCGGCTTCCTCGTTATCGAGACGAGCTTCCCGAAAAAAGAGGAATCTATAGTCCTGGATGATCTGTTGGAACTCAACGAAAAATTTCGTTATTGGTATCGGCCATATGAAGGTCATGAAGAATACTACCAGCCCTTCTTAGCCAAATGCCCGCTCCATATGCGAGAACCAAACCGACTTGTAGGCGATGGGAATCCGCAGGAAATCTACTTTGAACGCTGGGCTTCACTTCTAGAAATACCGGTTGAAGATAAAGACGGGAACATATGGGAATTGTTCCCTGATAGCTGGAAGCAAGAGGCGCGCGATTGGGTATCAGGGATTCGGTCACCATGGAATAGCGGATGGATTGCTTACGCCGATAATCGGACCTTCGTGTGGACATGTGCAATCGTAGAAGGTGGAGGGAACAAGCTGCAAGAGGTCTTTTCTACTCCTTGTTCCAGTTCCCTGAAGGCATGTTCTTTTGGTCATTGGATTAAGCTGTTGAATGTCGATGCCCCTGGCTCGCACCCTGTGGATACGCATCGGAACACCCAGTTCGAGCAAACCTGGGCAAACCAACGCACGTATCACCGCTGGGAGGAAAGTGGCACGTTTTACGGTTTTAACTACCATTGTGGGGCCATGCTCGGACCGCCATGGAAAAAGCTTCCTCTGTGGGAACTTTTTTGCACGATATATTTCTGCCAGATTCTATTTTTGCCCTATTTTATAGTTGGATCGTTCCGTTTCAGTCAGAGGATCGGTCGCATTTCGGCAAATGCACGAAATACAAAGGAAAGAACCGAAGCCAAAGAGGAATGGCAGCGCAAATTTCAGAACCTCCGCTGGTCCTTCGCATTATTCACGAACCTCTATGAGTTCCCTTTACTATCGAACCAACAACAAGGCATTGAGATGTATGAGATAGCTCGTAAGCATATGGACGTGGAGGAATTTTTTCGAGAAATTCAGCAAGAGATTGGCAGCAGCCACGATTATCTGGCAATTCAAGCCGGGCAGGAACAGACCGAAATCACAACACTCCTGACTGTCGTGGCAACTATAGGGCTCGCTGTTGGCCTCACTATTGGCTTTTGGGGAATGAACATTGTGACAACCTCTTCTCCGACTTCCCCATCTTCACTCAGCACTCAAATAGGTTGGCTTTTCGGTACGCTCTTCATTTTTTGGATTTTTATCCTTCTCTTCATTCGGTGTTCGAAGAGGATTGCAAAGGTCTTTCATTGCTTGGCCAATGGCTCGCTCGAACACGACCGCCAAGGAGAAGGTTCTGCTCGTAAGGAACATCACCTATGAAATTCTATCTGCGTTTAGAAGGTGTTAACCTTAACAACTTCGTCTACGACACACAGGACCTGAGCACGGTGCGAGGTGGTGGACTCCTGCTGCTTGACGCCGTAAAGATCGCGCAAAATGTTTCACTGCAGGGTGCTGCTATCTCGCTCGTGCCAATTAGCACAGGCGCGTCCTCTGGACTGTTTGAGTTTGAAACGTCAGACAAGGAAGCTGTGGAACATGTCCGTAGAGCGGTGGACACGCTCCTCAACCAAGACGCCCGACTTGGACATGCAACATTCGTTGTTGATGTCCAACCTGCCGGATCGGATTTTGTTCTAGACCGAGAAGCTACGCTTGCCCGCAATCGATGGCGTCAGATGAGCCAACCGTCCCTGGCTGTTCCTACACAAAATACTCAAACAACCGTGGAAGTTTGTAAGGTAGATCATGTACGCCCGGCAACAGATGTTCGCCCCGGTCCTAAATCAGAAGAAAAAGTCAGTGGCTCGGTAAAAGAGCGCTCAAAGTATGGAAGAGGGGAAAAGCACTCTTTTTACGGTAAACTCGCTTCGAGATCTAAAGGTTGGCAATTCGCGCACGACTTCAACGAACTTGCTGCTGATAATAGCCGGGGCAATCTGGACCGCAAAATAGCGGTTATCTATTTTGACGGTAATGGTTTCGGAAAGTTACAGAATACTCTCTGTACCACTCCTGATATACAACGTCGGTTCGACAAGACTTTGAAAGACTACCGTGCAATCGCACTTGATGTTTTGCTGGAGACAATAAGTAAGGAGGACGGGTGGATTTCTTCACAGAATCGCTATCGCTTAGAAACTCTCCTCTGGGGAGGAGACGAACTCATTTGGGTCGTCCCCGCTTGGCAAGGATGGAAGGCGCTCCGGCTATTCTACCAACAATCGGCTGATTGGAAATTCGAGGGGCAGCCGCTGACTCACGCCAGCGGGATTGTGTTTTGCCACCATAATGCGCCGATTCATCGCATCTCCACGCTGGCAAAAGGGCTCGCAGAAATTGCAAAAGAAAAAGACCGAAAAGCGAACCTCTTTACTTATCTTGTTCTTGAGTCTTTCGATCATGTGGGACGCGACCTGGAAATCTTCCTTAGAGACCGTTACTACGGGGATAATAAAAATGTGGTTCTTTCAGGCGACGGGATAGAGATGGAAAAGGGAGAACAGGCATTCCGCACCCTGAAGCTCAAGGAATCTCTGCCACGGCGAAAACTCCACGAGATCGTCCATTGCTTCCAGCAAAAGAAACAAGCGGAAGCAAAAGAACTGGTTGACAAAATTATACGAGATGACAACAAGGAATTTACGACGCTCAGAAGGTATTTCGGCGCTGATGGTGCCAGTGGTGCCGGTTGGCTGCATCTCCTCGAACTCTGGGATTATGTCGGTGTATAAGCCGAAAGAAAGAAACCTATGTTAGAGGTAACTCTCAAAATCCGCCTGGAACTCCGTGGCCCGATTCTCTCTCACGCGACGGCAATCGGAGCCTTTGGAATCGATGCGCCGATGGCGCGGGATAGTCAAGATCGTTACTATCTTCCCTACTCTCTCGTGCGAGGCCGGTTGCGCCAGTCGTGGCAAGAGCTGCATGAAGCCACAGGAGGAGTCTTCGATCCACAGATTGATGACAGACTTGGACCTGCTCCTCCAGCTTCTGGAGGGACACAAAATCGACTGCCGCAGCGAGGTCGACTGCGTTTCTCGGATTTTCAGCACGACGGCAACGGCATTATACCCAACCTCATGCATCGCATTCGCATTGATGGCAAACGTGGGGCTGTCGCACAGGGCGCAATCCAGGTGATGGAAAGCCCCTTCGCGCCAGATCAGTCTGCGAACTTCCGTGGTACGATCAGCTACCTCGCCCGGGATGACACCGAAGCGGATGCCATCCGTTCTGACATTGAGAAAGGGCTACGTTGGACTACGCACTTTGGGGGTGAGCGCACGATAGGCTTTGGCCGTCTCGCCGGTCTCGAAGTCACACCGGAGTCATTGCCTATTGAGGTGAAGTCGATAACCACTATTGAGGCAGGAACAGACCCTCTTTACCTGTCCATCCAACCGCAGGCCCCTTTCTGCATCTCCAAGCGGCGTGTAAACCCCAACTTCTTTGAGTCGGACATCATCCTTTCCGGTGGGGTGCTCCGGGGCTCCCTCGCTACCACTTTACAACTACTCTGCGGCTTGCCGCGAAACGCTGTGATTGATGACCAGCTCTCTGCACCGTGGAAAGAATTGGGAGCGTATTTCGACAAGATTCGCTTTTCCCATGCTTTCCCCGCCAAAGAGGGTGCTTATAAGCGGCCGGTTGTTGCTCCATTATCCCTGGTAAAAGCCCTCGTAAAAGACGCTACAGAGACATGGTACGATGTCGCTCTTTGTGAAGGTCCTCTACTGATTGGGAGCCCCTTGCGCGCACCGAGCTTTGCCATGGATTGGAAACATTCCGACGATGTACAGGCTTACTTTGGGTTGGCAGAGCCAAAACGTGAGATTCGTGTCCGTACAGCTATGAACAGAACCTACCGCCGAGCGGAAGATGAAAAACTGTTCGCCTATGAGATGGTCGTGCCGACTGGTTATTTCTGGCACGGAACGGTTGATCTCAGCCAAGTCTCTGACAGTGCACGAGGCACTGTCGAAGCACAACTCTGTGCGCTCCTCAAAAGTCATGGGTTGAAGGCTGTAGGAAAAACAAAAGCACCAGCAATTGTAACTATTCCCTCACGGATTTCCCCCGTACATCCCTCGGACCCAAATCCCATAAGTGATAAGTGGGTTGTCACTCTACAAACCCCTGCACTACTCTGTGATCCACAGCTTCTCAACGAGGCCAGCGGACAAAGGGAACTATTCGCCGCGTACGATGCCGTCTGGCACCAATTATCTAACGGCGCGCTAAAGCTGGTTCGGTTTTTCGCTAGCCAATCTTTGGCAGGTGATTATCTGGTGCTTCGTTTCCAACCGCACCAGCCATACAATCCGTTCCTCCTCACCGATCCGGGCAGTGTATTTGTCTTACAAGCAACCGGAGACATCTCTGCTGCACAGGCAGTTATCAAACGATGGCTGCGGGAGGGGCTAAGGCTGCCAGATTGGGCGAAGCAACGGTACGGAGACCACTGGTCCACTTGCCCATTCTTGTCAGCCGACGGTTTTGGTGAGATTGCGGTAAATTTATCCTGTCACACGCTGAACCAGCCCCCACCAGAGGTGTGCCATGTCATTTGAAAACCGCTGGCGTATCACAGGTGTCCTGACAACAACCACACCGTTGCACATCGGGGATGGTCGCATCACCACGCGAGATGACATTCTCAACGAAACCGATAATAGCAAAGTAGAGATCGCAGCCGCAGCCACAGATTGTGATAATCGAGCGTATCTTCCTGGCAAAACCTTGAAAGGGAATCTCCGCGCCTGGCTGACAACACACACCGACGCTTCTCCATTTCTCATTGAATCCGTCTTCGGCAGCAAGATTGCCGGAGAACCAGACGCAGTAGGAGGGAAAGCGGAATTTGAGGACGCGTTTGTACAGGCAGTACCCGTGACGCCGCCGCAAGTGCCCTATTGGCAGGCTGAGCGTCTCACCGGCGTCATGGCTTCAGTCGCCATCGATCGCAAGACCAGAACGGCAAGCCACACCAAGCTTTTCCATGAAGAATTCGTTCCTTCGGGAATCAGCTTTGCAGTGACGATTACCGGTCAAGATTTGACGACCGATGAGATTACTTTGTTGCTCTTCGCCCTGGAAGGCTTCAACAACTCAGAGGCCCCGGTATCATTAGGCGCTGATACTGGAGACCGGCAAGGACGTTTGACATGGTGTCTACACGATATTGCTCGGCTCAAAAGGGAAGAGGTCCTTGCCTGGATACAACAGCCAACCTCTCCTGTTGCTTATAACGACCTTATTGTGTTGAAGGACGAGGAACGTCAATCGTTTCTGGCACAGGCAACGACCCTTGGGCACGTTCAACCTCCAACGTTTATCATGCTCACACTTGATTTCCATTTCGATGGACCATTTCTCGTCAACGATCCGAGCAAGACGAGGAAGGCGAAGGACCGGGAGCCTTCGCAATTTGAAGAAGACCGGACGCCGGACCACGAGCCGCTTCGAGATCATACGGGCTGTCTACTTCTCCCTGCTCGCTCTATGAGGGGAGCTATTCGCAGTCAAGCGGAAAAGATTGTGCGCACTCTAAACCTGAACGCAGCCTGCCTGTCCGTAGACCCCGATCATGCCTGCGCAGCCATCTATGATGCTGACCTCCGTACGACTTTGTGCCTCACTTGCCAAGCTTTCGGCGCGCCGGGCTGGCGCGCGCCAATTGAGTTTTCCGATTTTCTCCCGGCCCAAGGGGGTGAAGGCACTCCTTTTCATCAGGAAATGTTAGCGATTGATCGCTTTACGGGAGGGGGCGCTCGCCATCTCAAATTCGATGCACGTGCGGTGTACCGTCCTGTTCTGACTGGAACGATGACGGTTGACTTGTGTCGCCTTGATCCCTGGGTATTAGGTCTCCTCGCGTTAACCCTACGCGACCTCATAGAAGGAGACATTCCTTTAGGATTCGGCGCAGCCAAGGGTTATGGGGCCTGCACGGCGACCATTAAAGACGTCCAACTCTCTCGTTTTGATGCACTTCCCGCCGGATTCCGAACAATCTTAGAAGAGTGCAGTGTAACACAGAGTGATTTCGACTCCCTCGATACGGCAACCCGGCCGAGCGACGTAATCCAGTACGCCCTCATGGGGTTCATTGAAAAATTCCATCAACGGGTCGATGCGTTCTCAAGAACGAACGCGGAGCGAGGAGGTTAAAGTGGCCTTCCATAACCCCTACCATTTCGTACCGGTGCAGCCCGGCGGAAGACCTGATGATATTGCCGTCGCCGACTTCCTTGACGGCAAGGTAGAACATGTCACGCACGACCGCTTCGCGTCCCGCACGACCCAAGCCCAACCCGTCTATTCAGGACGTATGATCTGTCGGCTGACAACGGAAGATCCTATTGTTATTGGCGACAAGCGTGCCAAA
>CAZUFQ010000236.1:0-8918 GCA_964618735.1 uncultured Enterobacteriaceae bacterium | reverse complement strand
CTGAGTAGTGAGTCCTGAGCTTTTGCCCGGAGCTAAAGCACTCCGGGCTACGCAACGGCGCTGGCTGAAGCCAGCTTGAAAGGGGAGGCTCCACGTCTTGAAGCCCGGTTCACCGGGCGTTGTCCTGTAGCCCGGCGATTGATCGCCGGGAGGACTACCGCATTGCCGGTGTTGCCACACTACCAGTGATTGTTGCTCGGCGCTCTCCGGCAGCGCCTGGAACGGCGGAGAGTAAAGAATTCAGCGAAACGAGAGTTGGCGGCGGGGCTCCCGTCACGCGGGTCGTGAGTTGCAAATCAAGAACACTCCACACGAGCGGAAGGCGCAGGGTGATGTTGCCTTGCAGATGCGCTTCGAGGCCATCAACGGAAAGCGCCCCATCAGCTACTTCTAAGCGTGAGTTCTGTAGGGTTGCGCGCAAGCGCGCCTGCACGGCGCGTAAGGCGGGCAGGGGTGATCTCGTAAGCGCCCCTCCTTTGCTTGCGCCGTCACTCAGCGAAGCAGTCATTGATCCTGTCCATGAGTTTATCTCAGCGGGCATGCCTTGAAAGGTTCCTTCCACTGTTAAATTACCGGACACGTTTCCTTGCCTGAACGGCTGAGGAAAGGGCCACAACGCTAAGTCGATTGCATCAAGAGTGAATTGCACGCCGAACCCAGCGTTGTCTTGTCGCACGCTTCCTGTCGCTGCGCCTCCGTACAAAGTAGCAGAGAAAGAAAGCGGCAAGGGCTGGCCGTGGAGGAGCCCGAGCCAAGAAGGGGAGATGGCTAAACGAGACAGATGCAGCGGCGGCGTCGCGCCTGGTTTTTCGATAGTGAGATCGTACAACACCCATCCCTTATTCCACGTCCACCGGCCGGAGCCGTACTGTATGCGCAGTTGCGCCGTTTGGGCTATGGAGGCGGTGACGCGTTGCAGTGCGAGTTCCGTGGGGAACGTGAGGAATAAGAAGATCACGAACACGACGGTTCCATACAACACCCAAAGCAAACGAGGCGTGTAAAAAGACGGCTTGACCGACGCTTCTTCTGTCGCTGCTTGCTCCCTACTGCTCACACCCCATAACCATGCGGGGTGCAAAGACCGGAGGTTAGCGAGCGCTGATTGCCACTGTGGTAAGGAGAACATCGAATGTGTACGGGTCCTTGTAACGTTTCTTGATGGACAATCGCTGCGGATGCAGCCTCGAGCCCGCAGTTTCAATCTTATATAAAATTTCTACAAGTTCATGCAGAGAGACGCCGCTTAATTTGAGTTCGATGGCGTCGAAAGAGACGCCAGCCCGGTTTTCTTGAGACGTTGGGGTGATCCCTATTACTTTCTCCTGTCCGACAACATTGCGAGTCAGAGTTTCAAGGAATCCGATCGGCGAGAAGTTGGCTCCTTCCACAGCTTGTGTGTGTTCCGCCTCGGCCTTAGCGGCAAGGTATTCTCGGCGCAATGCAATGATTTCTTGCAGTTCTCGCTCTTTTGTCACAACACGGGCGCGCAGGTCGATTTGCATCTGCCACAGCGGATCGATAATCAAGAGGTACAGAAATGCGCCGAGGGCAATCAGGGTTGCAACAATGACAAACCGCTGTTCGCGAGAAGACAGTCGGGCAAGCAGAGGCGAAAAAACCTGGAGATGCAGTGAAGCTGGCAAAGCCAGACGCTGTTGTAATGCAGAATGCAGTCTGTGGAGCGCGGAACGAAAACGCATGTTTTTTGTCATCTCTCACGCTCCATTTTTTGACTTCCGAGCATGAGGTGAAGACTGAACGAGACTTTCTTGCCGCCCGCCGTAGTTTTGACATCCTTGAGTTGAACATCGCGGAAGAGACCGAGATTGGTCATAGCGATTTTGATGCTTTCCGCCGAGTCAAACGAAGTGGTGGAGCCCTGCAAATGAATCGCGTCAGTATCAAACGTCCACTCGTCGAGATCGAGACGAATCTGCGCTGGTAACATGGTGCTCAGTTGACGTAAGAATTCGAGAGGAGAGCCCACCGCAGCGCCTTGCCACACGCGTTGGCGACTGCGCAACGTTTCCACAGCCTCTTGAAGCTGCGCCTTTTCGTTGACGATGGTATGCGCCTCTGGCAGAGTCGCGACGAACACGCGACGGATCTCGCTCCGTAAAGAATCATACCGTGTATTGAGCCCGTGCATTGCCAGTGCGAAGGTCAAGCCAGCCGCTGCGGCGACGCCAGCCGTAAGCCAGCCCAAATGAGAAAGTTCCCGTCGTATGGCTGTTTGCTGTCCTTGGTGGACAAACGAACCCTGACGCAAATTCACTACCGGACTTGGAAGCCCGAGCGCTTCTTGCAGTCCTAGCCCCAGGCAGACAGCATACGTTCCTTGCTCCCTGCGGAATAATTCTGGTATTGAGGGAATCATCAGTTCATCAAAGGAGACAAGTTCTGCCGTCAGGGCTTGTTGGAGTTCAACGCAGAGTTGAGAGAACCGAGAGCCCTCTCCACAGAGGAAGACCCGCTCCGGCTGTGGTGCAGCCCCATTTCCCAAAGCGAGCAGGGTCCATCGCAGTTCCCGCAGGAAACTCGGGAATCCGCCCTCATGGTTCAAGCCGCTACTCAGCGTGCGCAGACCGGTGAGGGCGCCATCGTGTAACAAAGCGAGATCTGTGCGATTTGCCGCGATGTGCAAAAGGAGCGTAGCGCCGCTCAAATCAGCCCCAGCGGCCATGAGCAGCGCCAGTGGAGCAAGCGGGGCAAGACTAATTCGTGCTGGATCGAAACCTGCTTCCGAGAGCATTGCTAAATGCTCAGTCAGTGTAGTCTTGGAAGCTGCGACGGCAAGCACGATAGTTCCTTCCGGCGTTTGTTGAACAATATGGAAATCGACCACGAGGTTATTCAGCTCAAGCGGGAGCTGACTGGCTAACTCAAAAGGGACGGTTTGTTCGAGCTGACGAGCACGGGTGAACGGTAGGGTGAGCATGCGAAAAAAGACTGCATCCCCCGGTAAACACGACAACACGGTGTCTCCGGACAAAGCGTATGCTGTGCGAAACTCCTGGAGCTGTTCCGTTAGAGGGCGTTCGGGGTCTCGCGGGCGCTGACATAAATTGAGCACACGCCGCTGGCGCAGCGAACTTTCGATGACTGCTGCTTTCAGCGCGTGCGAACCGATATCTAGAGCTACGATCCGTCGCGCCATTTTACCCGCCCTCTATTTCGCCTTCATCTGAAGGCGGACCAATAAGCGATTGCCAAGAGAGCAGAATAGTTTCTCCAGCTCGGCGTTGCACGATCGCTCGAAAAAGTTGACGTGTTTCTCCTACCGCCGCTAATGTGACGACAGAGAAAAACTCACTCCGAGGGTTGGTTAAATTGAGCCCTTCTTCTTGTGCTTGCGGAGAGAGCCCGAGCCGCTCTCGCAAGTCATTACGACCATGTGACGGGGTTGTCATGCGCGAGGCGACAAAAGCTTCAAGGGCGTCAGGAGTGACTGAAGGAAAGAGCGCCGCAAGCACCTCGCGCGGAGCCGTGTTCTCATTGATTTTTGTGGCGTTGTTCGGCAACACGGAGACAACGTCCGCCAGACGCGCCTGAATTGCTGCTGTGAACCCGGCGACTCGCCCTAATTCCCCGAGTGTGAAAAGTGCGCCATTGCGAGCAATATACGGCGGTGAAAGGTTCAGGTAGTAGTTTTTTTCGGCCCCGCGCGGTTCGGGAAAGTCGTCGACATCAAGCCAATCCAGCAAAGGATCAAGAAGACTTGGCTCTAGTCCGCGCGCCATGAAGAGACGTTCGGCAACTTGACGCCACTGCATATTGATCGTTCCGTTATTGTTGCGCAAAACGTTGAGGTTGAGTTTCCCTTGTTCGTCGGTGACCCGGATGGTGACCGCGCCTTCTCCGACGGGAAGCGGCGGTAAGACGCGCGCCCAGTCTTCGTTGAGCGCATCGAGGCCGGAATCCTGCCCGTCTTTTTGCAAAACAAGCAGAGCCAGATTGACGCCAGAACGCGCCACATACGTCGCCTGTAAGGACCGCAAGGAGTTGTAAGCGAGATGGTGATCGATCTGCGTCGAATAGGCAAACTCAACCACCACAATGGTCAGCAACGTGATAGCGAGCAACACGGTGACGAGCGCCGCCCCGCGCTCGGCTGTCCCATCACAGTACATTTGATTAATGGGCAACGCTGGCGTCATTCTTACTACCCGCACTTCTGGGCAAGCCAGCAGTGGCGCCCTTCCGTCGCTCTCCTCGTACCCAGGCTCTGCCTGGGTACGGATACGAGGCAGAGCCCCGTAGGCACTGTCGTCCCAGGCAGAGCCTGGGACGAAGCAGGTTTTGTTTCTGAGCAGGAGCCGGAGGCGACGAAGCAATCTTTGTGTCGGGCAGAGATTGCTTCGCTCCGCTCGCAATGACTCAGCCGTGGGGCCTATGAGCGGCTGTCTATAGGATTCTTCGTGATGAGCTACGACGTGTCCGTGTCTCACGGGAGCGTCTTCCATTTTTTACCTGCAAGCGGAAGAGTAAAAATTGTAGAAAACTCGGCAGACTCGCCGTGCGAATCGGTGAGGTCCACTGCGACTTCCACTGCTTGCGGTAATTGATTTTGTCCTTGCTCCGGTCGCCAAGCTTCTTGCCAGATATGGCCGTCGAAGAAGCGAAAACGTAATCCTTGTACATCTGGGAGAAGGGGCTCGCGTTCTTCGGTTGCATTTCCTTGTGGGGAAAGGACAAAATGGATGCGCCGTACAAGTTGTTTCTGATTTGTGTGGACTGGGTCAGGCTCTAAGAGATAGGCGATTTCACTGAGTTCCCCTTCCGGTGCGAGGCGAGAGGATGCGGTGTGAGTAAGCGTGACGAAGGAAAGCGCGTCGTCGGAGAAGTTTCTTGCCACACGGGTCTCACCCTTAAAGAACGCATTGCCGGTCGTGGGCGGAAGGGCTGATTGGAGATCTTCGCCAATTCGCATCAGCACTATACGCGCCACTCGTGCTCGAGCTGCGCGTTCCTCGGCTAATCGTTTGCTCGCAAGGGTGCGGCTAAAGACGCCGTACAAGGCGGCTAAGACAATACTCAGGATCGCGCTCGCGACAAGCACTTCGAGCAAGGTAAAGCCCTCGCGTGAGACGTGGAACGTGGAACGTGGAACGTGGAACGTAGAACTCATGAATTTTCTAGCGAAGTGAAGAGCGTTAGTTCACAGGTTTCGTCTTTTCGTTCACCCCAGGAGACGCCGACGTGTATTTCCCACAACCCAGGGAATGGGGTTGAACGGATCGTGCGTTGCCAGCGAAATTCGGGATATTGCCCTGGATGCGATGTAGAAAAGTTTCCAGACGTGAGACGCGCCGCCGCTGTGCCTTCTAATTGGGTGCGAGTGAGCATTTCTTGGGCAAGCAGGGTCGCCGTGCTCAAACGTTGCGCCTGAATTGTCAACAACAGACTACGGTTGTACAGACCAAGGAGGCTCACTAAGGCAACGGCAAGGATAGCCATAGCGACAAGGACTTCGAGCAGAGTGAACCCGCTCTTGGGTGTTGGGTGTCGGGTGTCGGGTGCTAGGGAAAACATGCTTTCTCTCTTTTGTGGACTTTAGATCATCCCCAATTTTTCCTAACCTCTATTCTCTAACCCCGAACACCTAGTCCAAAGTCCTCTACGTAGCCCTCGTAAATGTGTGCTTCTCCTGTGAGTGCAGGAATGAGCACGGTGATGGTGCGAGACTGTTGGTTGCGCAGATGAATGATTGTGGGGTCTGCATATCCTTGCGGTTGGAAATGGGTAGCCACACGACCGGTGCTCATGCGCCCGACCCCGGATGTTTGGATGTCAGCGAAGGTAATGCTCGGAGGTAATTGTACCGGGCGTGAGAGCGGCGACAAATCGTTTCTGAATTCTGCACGGTCCTGTGTAGTGACCAAGGTTGTGATCCAGTAAACATGTTTATCCAGATCGTAATTAAGACGATAAGGACGATTGCGTAACGCGGCTTCTCCTGAAAGATAGCGGACTGTGGCTGCCAAGCGCTGCGCCGTTGCGTCTAGTCGCGCGTTGCTGGTGTTTCCTAGGTGAGGAATGGCAATCGTCACGAGCAGACCGACAATAAAAAGGACAACTGTGAGCTCAAGTACAGTAAAGCCGGCGCTCAATAGTGCGCGCTGCGTTTTGCGTGTTGGAAAAGTAAATGAATCGGATTCCCACTCAGAGATCGCGGCTGTCCAGGTCGGCATATTTTCCCTCCCCGCCCTCCTCGCCGTCGGCGCCGAGCGATTTCAAGACGTATTTTTCGCTGTTACTAATATAGACATAAGTATGTCCCCAAGGATCGACTGGAACTTTTTCCAGATATCCATCCGGATTCCAATGCGCGGGGATGATCCCCGACGCGGGTTTATCGACTAACGCTTTGAGCCCTTGATCCGTGGTGGGATACGAGCCGTTATCAAGCTTATATAAATGCAGCGCTTGTTCGATGCCGCGCAGGTCTGCCGCAGCTTTCGTGCGCCGGGCTTCATCAGATCGTCCAATAATTTTCGGGGCGACCAGCGTGACCAAAAGCCCAAGGATGAAGACTACCACCATGATCTCGATGAGGGTGAATCCTCGCTCTGATCGTGTACGGGGCGTATCTAAAGGCTGATTCGGTTTTGGCCGGGATTGATTGAGTGACAAGAAATTGTGAGAAGTACGTCGCTTAGCGACTCCGCCATCCATCTGCATCCGCCACATCCCAACACCTCCACATCTGTTGGCCACCTTAGCAAGGCCGGGACGACTCTTCAATGCACGAGCTGGTTCAATTGAAAGATCGGTAAAAGAATCGCGAGCACGATGAACAAGACTACTCCACCCATTACGAGAATCGTCAGGGGCTCTAAAATACTAGTGAGACGAGAGAGCGCTGTGGCGACTTCTTCGTCGTAGGCTTCAGCCGCGCGGTTGAGCATGTGTTCAAGTTCGCCACTTCGTTCTCCCACCGCAACCATTTGCAGAAAAAGACCAGGAAAGACCCCGCTGCGTTTGAGCGGGGTGGCGAGGCTTTCGCCTTCTTGGACGCTGGTGCGCGCCTCTTCGAGCGCCCGGCGAAGAAACGTATTGTTGACTAACTGGGTGACAATGTGCAGCGCAGTAAGAATCGGCGTCCCACTCGCCAGGAGCACCCCAAGCGTGCGTGCGACCCGAGCGACGTTGAAGCGTTGCACGAGGCGGCCCACCATGGGCAGTCGCAAGACCAAACAATCCCAGCGCAACCGTCCTGCCGGCGTCTGTAGGAGACGTGAAAAAATAAATACTCCACCAGCCCCGATCAGCGCGAGTTCCCACCAGCAGTCAGCGAGAAACGATGAAACGCCAATCAGCATTTGCGTGGTCAACGGCAATGCCTGCCCGGTCTCGCTAAATATGCGCGTCACTTGAGGCACAACATAGGCAAGCAGAAAAATGAGAATAGCGCTGGCGACGAGCACCATAAGGAGCGGGTAGGTGAGGGCGGACTGCACGGTGCGGAGCATCCGGGCTTGCCCTTCTGTGTAATCTGCTAAGCGAGAGAGTACGACGTCAAGCGCGCCGCTTTCTTCCCCGGAGCGCACCATGTTGACGTAGATAGAAGAGAACATGCGCGGGTGCGCCTGGAGCGCCTCGGCGAGCGAGCGACCCTCTCTGACTTGCTGCCGCACGTGGGCGAGGACGCGTCGAAAAGAGGCGCGCTCTACTTGCTCGCCTACCGTTTCCAGGCATTCGACCAACGGGAGTTTGGCTCCAGTTAAGGTCGCCATCTGGCGGGTGAATAAAGCGAGCTCTTGTACGGGAACACGCTCAAAAAGACGCCGCGCACTACTGTTGGCCTGCGTGGCGGGGTGCAGGTGTTTTGCTGTTTCCTCGTCGAGGGCAGTTGGAAAGACGCCCGATCGTCGTAGAGAGACGCGCGCGCTGGTTGGGCTCTCGGCGTCCAGAACGCCTGAGACCGTGCGTCCTTGTGCGGTCAGTCCTTTGTACGTGTAGACAGGCATAACAAGGGCTAGGGATCAGGGATTAGGGGTTGGGCGCCATTCCCAGCCCCTGGCGCCTAAAGTAATTCTTCTTGCGTCACTCGTAACACCTCTTCCACCGTCGTGAGCCCAGCGAGCACTTTTTCAGCTCCGTCATCTCTCAGTGTGAGCATCCCCTTCTGCTGCGCTTCGCGACGAATCGTGGCGGCGTCGGCTCTTTGCATAACCAGCGTGCGTAGGGCGTCAGTGAGAGGCAATAATTCGTGGATGCCGGTGCGACCACGATAGCCTTTATAGTTACACGAATCGCACCCTGGACCTGAACGGTAAAATGGGCGACCCGCGACCGCTTCGGGGCTCAACCCAATCTCACGGATTTCTTGCTCTTTGGGTTGGTACCGCTGCCGACAAGCTTGGCACACGCGCCGGATCAATCGTTGCGCCATCACGCCGAGCACTGACGAGGAAACTAAAAATGGTTCTATGCCCATGTCGAGCAGACGCGAAACTGCGCCAAATGAATCATTAGTATGCAGCGTGGAGAACACCAAATGTCCGGTCAATGCGGCCTGGATAGCGATTTCTGCAGTTTCTACATCGCGGATTTCCCCGATCATGATGACATCAGGATCTTGGCGCAGGATCGAACGCAGCCCGGCCGCAAAGGTAAGGTCAATTTTGGGACTCACTTGCATCTGGCCAATGCCGCGCAGTTGATATTCGATCGGGTCTTCAATCGTAATGATATTCTTGTCGCTTGTGTTAATACTGCTGAGCGCGGCGTACAGCGTTGTCGTTTTGCCGGACCCCGTCGGCCCCGTGACTAGGACAATACCGTGACTCTGGCGAACGAGCCGCTGGATAGTTGTGAGGTTGCCGCCGCTGAGCCCTAGTTCTTCCAGGCCTAACAAGGCGGCTGAGCGGTCTAAGAGGCGTAGCACCACTCGTTCGCCGAATGCGGTGGGA
>CAZUFQ010000235.1:0-8956 GCA_964618735.1 uncultured Enterobacteriaceae bacterium | reverse complement strand
TATATACGCGCCCTGTGGCAGGGGAGCGCCACCGGACAGCCGGTGGAACTGGACATCGTCAGCGGTCCCGACAACCGTGGGGGCTGCCGCCACGAGCACGTGCACCTGGTGCCGGAGCCTGATGCCCAGGGCAATACCCGCAGCGTGATCTCGCTGGGCCGCGATTTCACCGAGCAGAAGGAGCTGGAACACCAACTGCAGCAGCGCGAAGCGACCTTCCGCGAACTGGTGGAGAATTCGCCCGACATTATTAACCGCTTCGATCCCATGCCAGAGCGTATTCGGGCCACATTATTCTATGCGTTTGGCCAGAAAAAATTCGTTGTGGGTGAACAGCCTGCGGGATGGCTACATTTTTTCATTTTTTGGGGATTTATGATCCTCGGCGTGCAGGTGACGACCATGTTCGCCCGCGCTTATTCTGACCACTTTTATCTCCCTGGACTCTCGCCGCACTTGCTGGGGGGACCAGTAATGTTTTTACGCGATCTGATGGAGATCATTGTGTTCGTGTCCGTACTGATCGCGTTGTACCGCTGGACTTTTTCTCATCCCCAACGTCTCTTTGGGTTCCGTCCCGCAGAGGAGCGACTCGTCAGGCAGCCCCATACAGAAGCGCGAGTGATTTTGTTGTTTATTATGACTATCGTCCTGGCCGGGCTTGTGTATGATGGCGGCCGTCTTGTGTATTTAGCCGGGAACCCGGACATCGAAGCCGGGCGTCTCTGGGAGCCTATTAGCGGCGCCGTCGGTTATCGGCTCTCTGCTGTATTCGGCGTGAGCGGCGCGAAGTTCGCCAGTGATCTCGCTTGGTGGACGCACAATTTAGTGATCCTCGCGTTCTTGAATGTGCTCCCTTTTTTAAAGCATTTTCAAGTGTTTACTGGTATTCCTAACGTCTTTTTTATGAAGACGGAGCCCACTGGCGCTTTAGATAAAATGGATCTGGAGAACTCCGAGCGGTTCGGCGTCTCCCAGATTGATCAGTTCAGTTGGAAGCAAATGCTCGACATGTTCAGCTGTACGGAATGCGGCCGTTGTTCTTCTCAATGCCCGGCGACGGCGAGCGGCAAGCCGCTGGCCCCTCGTCAGTTGCTGCTCAATCTGCGCGACTACGTGTATGAACATCCTGAACAAATGACTACTCAGGGACCTGACAATAGCGGCAACGTTATCAAAGAGAACATTGTGGGCAGCGTGATCCATGATGATGTCCTGTGGTCCTGCACCACGTGTCGAGCGTGTGAAGAGGCCTGCCCGGTGTTGATAGAATATGTCGATAAAATTGTTGACATGCGCCGCCACCTGGTGCAAGAAGAAGCGCGCTTTCCGACTGAACTGACGCGCACGTTTAAGGGGATGGAGACGCAAGGGAATCCGTGGGGATTGAGCGAGGACAAACGGATGGACTGGGCGCAGGGCCTAGAGATTCCTCTCCTCGCAGACCATCCTGAGGCTGAATATCTGTATTACGTTGGCTGCGCAGGGGCTTTTGACGATCGCAACAAGAAGACCACTGCGTCGTTCGTCAAACTGTTGCAGAAGGCTGGCGTCAAGTTTGCCGTGCTGGGTCCAGAAGAGCCGTGCAACGGGGAAACCGCGCGACGGCTCGGCAACGAATATCTCTATCAAAGCATGGCGCAAATGGCGGTCGACGCTCTCAATAGCTACAATGTAAAGAAAATAATCGTCAATTGTCCGCACTGTTTCAATACCATGAAGAATGAGTTCCCACAGTTTGGCGGCCACTATGAAATGGTGCATGCGGCGGACTTACTCTCCGATTTGATTAAGCGAGGAAAATTACAACTGAAAGAGGAGCGCGATAACCGCAACATTACGTATCACGATTCCTGTTATTACGGTCGCTATAATGGCATCTACGAAACGCCGCGGGAGATCCTCAACCGCATTCCAGGGGTGCGTCTGAATGAAATGGAGCGCAGCCGCAACAAAGCGATGTGCTGCGGCGCTGGCGGCGGCTGGATGTGGATGGAAGAGCCGCGTGATCAGCGCGTCAATCATTTGCGAGTGCAGCAAGCGTTGGAAACCAATCCTGACGTGATCGCCGTATCGTGTCCTTTCTGTACCACCATGTTGACTGATGGACTCAAGGCGAAAGAAGCAGATGAAAAGGTCCAATTGCTGAACATCGTGGAAATTGTTGAACAGCGGGCGAAGTAAATGCTTTGCTCAGCCCCTTGCCTCCGGAGATGAACGACACCGATATCCTACAGCAGCCTTATGATGTCCTCATAGCTGGCGGCGGCAACGCTGCGCTATGTGCGGCGATCACTGCTGCTCGGGCAGGGGCCACGGTGCTCATCGTCGAGGCGGCGCCGAAGCCGCTGCGGGGCGGCAACAGTCGGCATACGCGGAACATGCGGGTGGCTCATGAGGTCGGAAACGGTATTCTCACCGGTCCTTATCGAATTGACGAATACTGGGAGGATTTGCTGCGTGTCACCGGCGGACAGACCGACGAACAATTAGCGCGGTTGACGCTCGCTCATTCTCAAGAATTGTGGGACTGGCATCAACAGCAAGGAGTGCGTTTTCAACCCTCACTGAGTGGGGCGTTGAGCCTTGGTCGCACCAACGCCTTCTTTCTTGGTGGAGGGAAAGCCCTGGTGAATGCGCTGTATCGCACCGCTGCCGCGCTCGGCGTTCGAGTTGTCTACGAAGCAAAGGTGATTGATTTGGACATCACCGACGGCGTCTTTCGATCCGCCCTCGTGCAAAAAGCGGGAGCATGTCACCGCGTCACGACGGCTGTCTTTGTTGCTGCTGCAGGCGGCTTCGAGGCGAACCTCGACTGGCTGAAGGAATATTGGGGCGCGGCGGCGGACAATTTTCTCGTCCGTGGCACGCCGTACAATCGGGGTGAAGTGCTCCGTCTGTTGTTGAACAAAGGCGTCCAGGCTATTGGCGACCCCAAGCAGTGCCACGCAGTTGCTATCGACGGGCGTGCGCCCAAGTTTGATGGTGGCATTGTCACGCGCCTCGATTGCGTTCCCTTTGGTATCGTTGTCAACAAGCAAGCTGAGCGTTTCTATGATGAAGGTGAGGATTTTTGGCCCAAGCGCTATGCAATCTGGGGGAGGTTGGTGGCTCTGCAACCGGAGCAAGTTGCGTTCGTATTAATCGATGCAACCTCCCTGGAGCTGTTTATGCCTTCTGTGTATCCGCCCGAGCAGTCCGATACGATCGAAGGGCTAGCGGACAAGTTCTCTCTCGATCCTGTGCGTCTACGGACAACGGTGGAGACTTTCAACGCGGCCTGCCGTGCAGGAACATTTGATCCTACCATTCAGGATGATTGTCGAACTGAAGGCGCGACGCCGCCGAAGACGCACTGGGCGCGGCCCCTCACGACCCCGCCATTTTACGGTTATCCGTTGCGACCGGGTATTACGTTTACGTATCTCGGCGGCAAGGTCAATGCGGAGGCCCATCTGCTCATGGTCGACGGTACAGCCTCTCCTAACATGTTCGCCGCTGGTGAGATCATGGCGGGAAACGTACTCGGCAAAGGCTATCTCGCTGGGATTGGTATGACGATTGGCAGTGTTTTTGGTCGGATTGCCGGTCAAGAGGCGGCTCTTTATGCTCGTCACTAGCACCCTCGCCGAAGCCAATCGACAAATGACCATTTGCAACGCCTGTCGCTATTGTGAAGGGCTGTGCGCAGTATTTCCGGCGATGGAGCGACGACGTGTTTTCACGGATGGGAGTCTCGATTATCTGGCCAACCTGTGCCACAACTGCGGCGCCTGCTACGCCGCCTGCCAATATGCTCCCCCACATGAGTTCGCTGTTAACGTGCCGAAAATCTTTGCCGAGTTGAGGTTGGAGTCCTATGCTCGCTACGCTTGGCCGCGCTTCCTAGCTCCATTGTTTCAGCGTAATGGTCTGATCGTAGCTCTTGTAGCCGCACTAGCTGTGACGCTCTTTATCGGAGGGTTCACAGCTATCCACGAGACTAATGTTTTGCTCGCCGTGCAGACGAGGTCTGGAGCGTTCTATCGCTTCATGCCGCATATCGTAATGGTAACGCTCTTTGGCGGTGTCTTTCTGTTTGCTGCGCTTGCTATAGCGCTGAGTGTTCGGGCGTTCTGGCGTGCTACCGGCGGCGGCTCTGTTGGCGTAGCTGAGCTCATCGAGGCTGGACGAGCTGCCGCCACGCTACGCTACCTTGAGGGCGGTGGTAATGGGTGCATCATCGCGGAGGAACAACCGCTTGATCGTCGTCGTTTTTACCATCATCTGACTTTTTATGGGTTCTTATGCTGCTTCGCCTCAACCTCGCTCGCAACACTGCTGCATAATGGCTTGGGCTGGGAGGCTCCTTACCCGTGGTACAACCCTGTGGTGATTCTTGGCGTGCTCGGCGGCGTTGGCCTCGTGATTGGGCCGATCGGTTTACTGCGTAGCAAAGCGGCTGGTGATCCTGTCCTTATCAATGATGGCGCGCAGGGCATGGAGATCGGCTTTCTCGTCTTGTTATTACTGACGAGTGTATCGGGGCTCCTGTTGTTAGTGGTGCGTGCGACCCCGGCTATGGGCATAGTCTTGGCTGTGCATCTCGGCGTGGTGTTTGCGTTATTCCTGATGTTCCCGTACGGAAAATTTATGCACGGCTTCTATCGATACGCCGCACTTGTTCGATTTGCCAAGGAAAAGCAGTCGCCTCTTATCAAGAGTGCAGACTAAAAGTGAGGAGAGTCGTCCACAATTTGGGAGCTAATACAGAGAGGTGGGTTTGAATCTTTTCGCGATTTGGTTAAGGATAGGCGCCAGCGTTCGACGAAATCAAACCCTCAAAAGAGCATTTTATGAACCTCAAGAGTATTTATCACGTCAATGTTAACTGCACCAATTTCAACCGCTCCTTCGAATTCTACAAAATGCTGGGGTTTCGCCCGATCGTCGGACCGGCGCCGAGTCCCAAGTGGATCTCTGATAAGGTCCTCATGCTAGGGCCTGATACCGATGCCTACGGCGTGATCATGGAAATCGGCGACGACAAATACTGCAGCCATCTGGATCTCATCGAATGGAAGAAACCCAAGACGGCGGGACGTCCTTACGAACGGGTGACCAACCTGGGGATCACCCGTTTATGCTTCTACAGCAAAAACATTTGGCAGGATTACGCCACCCTCAAAGCAAGAGGGGTCAAGTTTTACTCCGAGCCAAACGCCAGGGGAAACGCTGCAGGACAGCCCGCGATCGTTTGCTTCGAAGATCCCGACGGCGTGATCCTGGAGTTGGTGCAGGTGCTGCGGTCGCCAGTTCCCGAGACTAAGCCTGGACCGGATCCGGATGGCAAACTTAACATCGTCAGTATCTACCATCTCGGCGTCAATTGCAGCGATATAGAACGCTCACGGAAGTTCTACGAGTCTCTGGGTTTTCGGCTGATCGCCGATCTGGGGGAGCGGGCCGCCGACGCCAGCGACGAGCGTGTTTTGCACGCAACCGGCGTTGATGGCGTACGGGCATTATTGCTCGGAGTCGGGGACGATCCGCGATGCAGCAATATCGAGTTGATGCAGTGGCGCGGCGACAAGAATCCGGGCCGCCCTTACGAGGGCCTCGACCACTGCGGCATCGCTCGCACCTGTTTCTATTCCAAGAATATCTGGCGCGATTACGAGGAGCTTAAGGGGAGAGGCCTCCACGTCTATGCCGAGCCCGAGGTGATGCGCTATGGAAGTTCGGGCTCGGCGGTGGTGTGCTTCGAGGATCCCGACGGCGCGTTTCTCGAGCTGGTGCAATATCAAAAAAGCCCCGAGAAGCCGACCAAACCTTGGTAGGCTAACGAAGCTGCACAGCAAGCGACCAACACCTGATCGTGGCAGCCGTAGCCGAGGCGCAAAAGGCCGCCGATTATATCTTCATTGAAACACTACCCGGTCACCGCGCCTCTGCATTCATCGACGCGGTTCACTGTTGCTCGTGTGGCGTCTTCTGCGTGCGAACAGCTGACCTATGACCGAGTGAGTCAGGGGAGTTGTCGATTTTCCTTCCTGCGCCATAATATGCTTCCACTGACGAAAAGGAGGATAGATCAATGGCAGGACCAGAAATTGTCAAATTGAAGAAGATTTTACGTGAGAAGGCCGTACCGCCCGGCGTCGAGGTTCCTCTCGAAGCGATGCGCAAAAGCATGGAGAAACTTGCCTTCAAAGCGGCGGACGACATTCAGGTTGAAAGTGTAATGGTGGCAGGACGCCCTGCAGAATGGGTGCGTGCGCCGGGCTGTCAGCCGGGTAAAGCGATTCTCTATCTGCACGGCGGCGGCTATGTAATGGGATCCATTAACACACACCGCTCCATGGTTGGGGAGATTGCGCGTGCAGCCCAGGCGGCGGCGTTACTCCTCGATTATCGTCTTGCGCCTGAAGACCCGTTTCCAGCTGCGGTGGAAGATGGAGTGGCTGCTTACCGTTGGCTGTTGGATCAGGGCTTCAAGCCGCAGAATGTGTCCATCTCCGGTGATTCCGCGGGTGGAGGTTTAGCGATGGCGATCCTTGTTTCGGCGCGGGATCAAGATCTGCCGATGCCGGCTTCTGCTGTGCCCATTAGTCCGTGGGCTGATATGACTTGCTCGAACGACTCGTACCAAACGCGAGCTGAGGCCGATCCGATGGTCGCTCCAGGCGGCATCCACAAGATGGCTGGTCGCTATCTGAGCGGAGCCGACGCCAAGCATCCGTATGCTTCGCCTAATCTTGCCAGTCTGAAAGGTTTGCCGCCGCTATTGATTCACGTCGGACGAGACGAGGTGTTGCTTGATGATTCCATCAAGCTCGACGCTAAAGCAAAAGCTGACGGCGTGCGCAGCACGTTAGAGATCTGGGACGATATGATCCATGTGTGGCATGCCTTTCATCCGATGCTGCCGGAAGGGAAACAAGCGATTGCGCGCGTCGGCGAGTTCATGCGCGAGCAGTGGGCGGCTGCCTAACGCCACTGGCGCTCCTGCGGCTGTGGCCGATCTCCTGACCGCGCCACAGGCTGCCTGGAGATCTAATATAGGATATAGGAGCCGCACCAAAATATGATTTGCAGCTCTCGGGTTTGTGTGCCACTGCTGGCTTGTCCAGCAGTGCAGACCAGTCGGGTCCGGAGACCCCCGCCGAACAGGAGAAATCCTGATCCTGGGTGCTCTGCGCACCAAACCGTAAGAGAGGAAGGAACCTAGTCTATGACGAAGAAAGGCATCAATCGCCGGCAATTCTTGCAGACGAGCGGTCTGGTGGTTACCGGCGCGGCTGTTGTTGGCGCTATGGGGACGTTGCTGTTTGACCCTCTTCAGGCCTGGGCGCTATCAACGAAGACCCTGGATGAACATACGGCGAAGACTTTGGCCGTGATGAGTCGCTACTTGTATCCGCATAAGGTGATTGCGGATGATCAATACAGCAAAACAGTCGAGGGGTTTGATCAGAAGGCAAGTAAGGACCCGGCCTTTGCTCGCTTGTTGCGAGAGGGAGTTGCTTCACTCGATACGGCAGCGCAGGGAAAGTGGCTTGAAGCAAGCGATGACATCAAACTCCAGGCTTTAAAAAGCATAGAAACCACGCCATTTTTTCAAACTGTTCGTGGAACTCTGGTTGGCGCTGCCGGCCCCTATAATCTCCCGGACGTGTGGAAGCAGTTCGGCTATGAAGGCTCTTCGTGGCAATTCGGCGGTTATCTCAACCGGGGCTTTAACGATATTGCGTGGTTACCAAAGGAATAGTGGAGTAGGACATGGCGAAATACGAATTGAAGGACGATAGCGTCGTTGTCATTATTGGCTCCGGCGCTGGCGGCGGCACATTAGCCAATGAGCTGTGCCAGAAGGGCGTCAAGGTGGTCCTCCTTGAGGCTGGTAAACGGGTCGAGATTAAAGATTTTGTCAACGATGAATGGCCGATGTTCAACAAAATCGCCTGGCTAGATAAACGCACCACTTCGGGCTCGTGGCGTGTAGCCAAGAATTTTCCGAACTTACCAGCATGGACCGTAAAATCTGTGGGCGGGACCACCGTCCACTGGGCCGGCGCCTCCTTACGTTTTAAAGAGTATGAGTTTAAAGCTCGGACAACCTACGGCGAGATATCCGGCGCCAACCTGCTCGATTGGCCCATCAGCCTGGCTGAATTGGAGCCCTACTATGATCGCGCCGAGGACAAAATGGGCGTGACCGGAACCCATGGTATCCCTCGGTTGCCTGGCAACAACAACTATAAGGTGCTGGCGGCTGGGGCCCAGCGGGTAGGCTACAAAAAAGTCCATACCGGCAACATGGCGATCAATTCGCAACCGCGCGACGGGCGCAGCGGCTGTATGCAAATTGGCTTTTGTTTCGAGGGCTGTAAAAGCGGAGCCAAGTGGTCTACGCTGTATACAGAAATTCCCAAAGCTGAAGCGACCGGCAAACTCGACTTACGGTCTGAGAGCCAAGCGCTTCGTATTCTCCATAACGCCAAAGGGAAGGTCTCTGGGGTGCTTTATGCCGACAAGAATGGCAAGCACGTGGAACAGAAGGCCCGAGCAGTCTGTGTAGCAGCGAACTCGATTGAAAGCGCTCGTCTGTTGCTGAACTCTGCCTCTAGTACGTTTCCCGACGGTCTGGCGAATTCTTCCGGACAGGTAGGGCGGAACTATATGCGCCACACGACAGGAAGCGTGTATGCCGCCTTCCCCCAGGAAGTGCACATGTACCGCGGGACGACGATGGCCGGCATCGTCGAAGACGAGGCTCGTAACGATACCTCGCGTGGTTTTGCCGGTGGATATCACATGGAAACTATCTCTCTAGGGCTTCCATTCATGGCGGCGTTCTTGGACCCTGGAGCCTGGGGGAAAGATTTTGCCGAATGGATGGATCAGTACAAGAACACAGCGGGCATGTGGCTCGTCGGTGAAGACATGCCGCAAGAGACTAATCGGATTACTCTAC
>CAZUFQ010000234.1:0-8982 GCA_964618735.1 uncultured Enterobacteriaceae bacterium | reverse complement strand
AGAGCGCGTTGAAATCGAAGTCGTTGTGCATGCCGGCGCGCGGATCATCAACGCCAACGCTAGAGCGGGTGAACTGAATGCAACCTTTCCCTCTTTCTCCCAACGCCTTCGCCATCGTCACATAAAAACTGTCCGGCAACATGTCCGAAATCATCGGGCTGCCGTCATAGTCACATTGGACTGCAGACGAACCGCCAGGAACCAACTGTTGCGCCGCCCAGCCCACTGCACCGGCATCCATCGCCTCGTGCAGTAAGCGTGCGACCTCTGCGGTTTCCTTCTCATTGGGAAGACGACTCTTCGCTTCAGCAAAGCTGCCCATCACATAAGCCACCGCCGGCGAGACTGGGAAGAGATGGGAAACGTTGATGCCCATCGGGAGGCGTTCAAGACGATCCATGTATTGTGGGAAGGTCGACCACTTGAAGTCCATCGACACCTTCATTGGTTCGAGGGGAATCGCCTCATTACGGGAGAGCGCAAGCATCGCCCGTTCGGCATCCTGCGGGTGTAGCGGAGCAAAACCAAAACCGCAGTTTCCCATCGTGATCGAGGTCACGCCATGCCAGCTGGAAATCGTCAAATACGGATCCCAATGGATCTGGGCGTCATAGTGTGTATGCAGATCGATACCGCCCGGCGCCACAATCAAACCGCGCGCATCCAACACTTTTTTGGCGTCGCTGCTGTTAAGCCGGCCGATCTTGGCAATCTTGCCGTTTTTAATGCCGAGATCAGCTTTGTAACGCGGCACCCGGGTTCCATCGACGACAGTACCGCCTTTAATAATGACATCAAATTCAGCCATATATTCCTCCTTCTATGTTGTTGTAGCACTTACCATGAAACATCTCGCTACAGGGTTGTCAAGAGTTCGCGTCACTCCTGAACATTAAATGACTATTAAACAATCGGCCCCTCTTGGCAAGCTTCCAGCAACACGTAGAGATCTTCGGGCTGGGCGTTTCCCCAATCTGCAGCTTCGTGCGGATTACGTCCCATCACTTTCACTGCCGCCACCGCATCTTCCACGGTAAAGCCTCGTCCAAACACCAACCATGCGGCCAACACATGACCGGCGCGCCCACGCCCGCCCTGACAATGAACAACTACTGGCTCATTTTTCTCATCCGCTTCTTTGAGAAAGGGGAGGATACGAGATTTCAGCAGCCCGACATCGCATAAATGATAATCAGGAATTGGAGCCCAGCAGATATTCCCGGCGCCGAACTCTCGTCCGTACGCCGCGAGTAGATCCTCTTTGTACGCCTTGAGCTGATCTTCATGCAAAAGACAACAAACCCGGTGGATGCGTTGCTCTTTCATGTACGCAATCCATTCACTGATACGCAGCAACGAATACGCGGGCCCCTGGGCTCCAAACACAATCGGCTCCTTTTGCGCTGCCGGCCCTAAACGGAACTTATGCATGTCTTCTCGTCTCGCCCTCGCGCTGTCTATTGTTCCATTCGGGCGATTGCCTCTTCCGTGCTGCCGCCGTAACTTTCCGCTGCATCTTGGTCATAGGTCAACACGATCAAGGTTGCTCCTTCTGGGCCGCACTGCAGCGGTGGCGCTTCTTCACCGGGCGCTACAAACCGTAAGCTCTTTGGCGTCAACTGTCGCTCCGCTGCCGACGCCGACCCGTTGAGCACGACTTCGTACCGTCCATACGTAGGAGCTTCCAAGGCGAATACCATCCCCGGTGGACATTCAATGATCTGAGCGGAGGGTCCTGCGCTCTCAGAAATCAAGACTTTTCGCCGTGCGCCAGCGTGCCCTGGCAAAGGCTCCCATTCGACCTCATGCGCACAACACGTCAATTCACGTCCTCGGGTATTGGCTTGGCGGCGACGCTCTTTGTCGCGCATCATCACTACGCCGCCAGGCTTGGTGTGCAGCACAAACATCTCGTGGCCCCGACTCACGACAAATGGACCATAGGGCACGTTGTGTTCGGTATAATGCACGGCAGGCGCATCAAGCCGGAAAGTCGGAAACTGCATCGACCCTTCCAACAGGAGTTGAAACTGCGCGGCTAAGTGGAAATGCGGTTCGACTTCATAGCCCTCAGATATGCGGGCGCGAATCGCTTCAGGTCCGCCATCAGCGCCTTTGAGATACATTTGCAGCTGCGTCTCACCGCCGCCATCAAGCGCTAAGGTTTTCCACGGCACGGCAGCCGGTTCCACAATAAAATGCTGTGAATCCATACGCCCTCCTTTTCTTGTCGCTATGTATGTTCGTTTGTAGACAAATATGAATTCGTTTCAACTGTGTCAAAAGCCTTTGACGCCTTTGTCCAGTTGCACGCCAAAGGTGTTCAACGCCATAGATACAAGATTGTATTGACCAACGGCAAACACCACATCCATGAGCTGTTGGGTGCTGTATTTCTCGCTCAGCGCCACCCAAGTCGCATCGCTGATGCAGGCGTCAGCGTGCAGCTCGTCAACCGCACGTAACAACGTAGCGTCGAAGGGGGACCATCCCGAAGCGTTTGGGCCTTCCTTGATGCGCTCAATCTCCGCGTCGGTGAGCCCAGCTTTTTTACCAAACCACACATGCTGGCCCCACTCGTATTCGGCTTGACACAACCAACCGATACGCAGAATCAAAATTTCTCGCTCGCGCGGCTTGAGCGTTGAGCTGTCGCCCATCACATGATACGCCCAGACTCCAAACTTCTTCGAGGCTTCCCAGTGCCGAGCAAGCGTACCGAGCACGTTGTATACTCGTCCCTCTTTAAAGACAGGCTCCAACACTTTGCGCTGTTCTTCGGTCCATTCCGCTTCTGGCAGCGGCGTAATACGTGGTTGAGAGAGTTTCATCGCTTTCCCTCCTTATTTAAACGTTTACAGATGAGACTCAAGCTGCAGCAGGAGGCGCCAGGGCGCTAATCTCTGCTACTTCTTGAGCTGAAAGCTTCCAGTTCGCCGCTGTCGCATTCGCACGCACCTGCTCAGGCGTCGTGGCGCCGGCTATTACCGACGTGACACTGGGTTGCGAATCCAGCCAGGAGAACGCTAATTCCAACAACGTGTGACCGCGCTTTTCCGCATACGTTTGCAACGCTTCAATCTTCGCAAAATTCGTGTCCGTCGCCCAGCTCTGGGCAAACGTCAAAGCGGCTAACCGAGTGCCAGGAGCAAATCCTTCACCCCGTTTGTATTTACCGGTGAGCAGTCCACTGGCCAGCGGGAAATAAGGCAACTGCCCCAAGCCATATTTTTCACAGGCAGGAATCGCATCTTGCTCGACATCACGTTTCAACAAACTCCACTCGTTCTGCGCCGTCACAAAATGAGCGCTCTTGAGTCTATTTGCCTGAGCGTCCGCTTCGGCGATCATAGCAGATGTGAAGTTGGAACAACCGATTGCTCGCACTTTTCCCTGCTTTACTAGATCATCCAGGGCGGCAAGGGTTTCCTCAATGGGGGTTTGGGTATCAGGGAAGTGCACCTGATAGAGATCGATCCAATCCGTTTGCAGCCGCCGCAGGCTCGCTTCCACGCACGAGTTGATATAGTCTCGCGCGCCCCAATGCTCGCCTTTTTTGCTCATGTAAGCGATGCCGCCAAACTTGGTCGCCAGTGTGACCTCTTTGCGACGGGGGCCGAGAATTTGCCCGATAAAATCTTCAGACTTCGTGCCGCCGTACAGATCAGCGGTGTCCCAGAACGTAACGCCTGCGTCGAGCGCCGCATGGAGCACAGCGCGAGTCGCCTCCAGATCAATCCTCATCCCGAAGTTGTTGCACCCCAGTCCAACCTGACTCGCCTTGAGACTCGAAGCGCCTACTGAACGTGTTTCCATCATTTCTCCCCTTTACCTCAACAAATGTCTTTGCGATCGTACGGTCAATTACTTGACTGGCTCGGCTTGCGTCACGTCGCGCACCGCCCCACGAGCCGCACTAGTAGTGAGGGCGGCATACGCTCGCAACGCCGCTGACACAGGACGTTGGCGGTTGAGCGGTTTGTACGCATCTTTTCCTCTAGCTTCCATTCGCTTTCGCCGCGCGGCGAGTTCTTCGTCGGAGACCAACACGTTAATCGACCGATTGGGAATATCAATGCGAATCCTATCGCCTTCCTCAATTAGTGCGATCTCTCCACCTTCCGCCGCTTCGGGCGAGACGTGACCAATCGACAACCCGCTGGTGCCGCCGCTGAAACGTCCATCAGTTAACAATGCACACTTAGAGCCAAGCTGCTTCGACTTGATGTAGGAGGTCGGGTACAGCATCTCCTGCATCCCCGGCCCGCCGCGCGGACCCTCGTAGCGGATCACCACGACATCACCCGGCTTGAGCTGATTACCAAGAATACCAATGCAGGCCGCCTCTTGCGATTCAAAAATACGCGCCGGCCCTTCCATCACCCAGATCGATTCATCCACGCCGGCGGTTTTGACAATGCAGCCGTCTGGGGCGATGTTGCCGTACAGCACCGCCAATCCGCCATCCTGGCTATACGCAAACTCCGTCGCACGAATACAGCCATTAATAGCGTCGCGATCAGCGGTGTCGAATTGTTTACTCTGTGAAAAAGCCTCTTTCGTCCGTACATTACCCGGCGCGGCGAGGCTTCGACGTCGCGCAAAGTCGTCCGTGCTGTCCCGCCGGAGATCATTCTTGGCAATCGTCTCGCCCATCGTCTCGCCGGTCACAGACAGTGCGTTCGTATGAATTTTTCCAGACCGCTCTAACTCGCCGAGAATGGTGAAGATGCCCCCGGCCCGAGCACAGTCTTCAATATGGTACTTGTTGGACGCGGGCGCGAGTTTGCAGATACACGGCACTTGCCGGGATAAGCGGTCGATGTCCGCCATCGTGAAATTCACCCCAGCCTCTTGTGCAGCCGCCAGCAGATGCAGAACCGTATTGGTCGATCCGCCCATGGCAATATCCAACGTGATAGCGTTTTCAAAGGCGTCGAAGGTCGCGATGCTACGCGGCAGCACGGACTCGTCGCCTTGTAGATAATAGGCTTTCGCCATTGCAACGATGCGCTTGGCGGCGTGCTCGAAGAGTTCCCAGCGGAGCGCGTGCGTGGCCAAAATCGTGCCATTGCCGGGCAAGGCCAAGCCAATGGCTTCATTAAGGCAGTTCATACTATTGGCGGTGAACATGCCTGAGCAGGAGCCGCAGGTTGGGCAGGCTTCTTCTTCCATTTTCTGAACATCTTCATCGCTGATCGCATCGTTGCCGGCCCCAATCATCGCGTCTACTAAGTCAAGCTTCGCTAAACCAGTAGACAGCTCCGTCTTCCCAGCTTCCATCGGTCCGCCTGAGACAAAGATCGCCGGAATATTCAGACGCATCGCGGCAAGCATCATGCCTGGCGTAATCTTGTCGCAATTGGAAATGCAAATCATGGCGTCGGCGACATGCGCTTGCACCATGTATTCTACGCTGTCAGCAATGAGTTCCCGACTGGGCAACGAATAGAGCATGCCATCGTGTCCCATCGCGATGCCATCATCGACAGCAATCGTGTTGAACTCCACACCGTAACCGCCATTGGCGTCGATGATCGCTTTCACGCGCTGACCAACATCGTGCAAATGCACATGGCCCGGCACGAACTGGGTGAAAGAATTGGCAATTGCAATAATTGGCTTACGAAAATCCTCGGTCTTCATGCCGGTCGCACGCCAAAGAGAGCGGGCGCCAGCCATACGTCGCCCTTGGGTGGTGATGCTGCTGCGAAATCCACGCGGTTGCATAGGGATAACCCTCCTTACTTGAGGTCAATACACTTTTACGCGAAATCCCGCTCTCCGTCAGTAGGCAAGCGCGAAAAAATGCAGAATGATAAACGTGGAATGATGAACGAAATCGGCGCCGTTTCGTCTTTTCTTTCCTCACCATTCCACCTGTTGCTCAGACCCGCGCCAACGCTACAGGTACTCCCGCCACATCAACACGCGTACGGAAGATCGTGCCCTTGCGGGTTGGATCTTCTGTGTTATCCGCCGTGACAACATAGAGATCACGCCGATCTTTGCCGCCGAAACACACACTGGTCACAGCTTTGGCGGGCACTTCAACTTTCTGGTCCACTTTCCCTTCTGGCGTGTACCGAGCCGCGCAACGACCGCCATAGATCGCCACCCAAATGCATCCGGCTTCGTCAACACAGAGTCCGTCAGGAATCACGCCGCCTGACATCTGCGCAATCGACCGACGGTTGTGCATCGTTCCATCTGCAGCCACATCGTGCACGATGAGATGGGGACCTGCACTATCAGCGTGATAGATCATTTTCTCACCGGGAGAAAAACCGATGCCGTTGGTTAACCCCACATTGCCATACATTTGCACGACCTGATTTTCACCATCAATACGCCATAATTCGCCAGGCGTGCGCGCGCCTTCTTTGAAAGGATCCGACCGGAGAGTACCCACGTACACCCGACCGGCGCTGTCGGTAAAAATATCGTTAAAGCCGGGGATATCGTCGCGTTGAAAAAGAATTCTGGTGACTCCGTCTTTGACGTGACAGATGTTCTTGCCGGAGACGACCACGCCGCCACTGGCGTGTAACGCGATACCACCGACGCCGCGACGTTTAGGAACAGCCGTCGTCACTTCGCCATTCGGGGAACGGCGATAGACGCCGCCATTAGGAACATCACTGAAATACAGATTGTCAGCGTCATCAACGCGCGGACCTTCGAGCAGGCCATAGCCATAAGCAAGCGTTTCGAGCATGGGAGTGTTCCTCCTTTTTCCCAAGCGAAAAGGGCGCAGCATGCTACGCCCCCAAAGTTTTAAGCGGACAGTCGGACGCGAACCGCTAGTTGAGCCACTAGCTCAACCCATACAACTTCGCAGCGCTGTCGCCAAGGAGATTCTTTCTAGCGACATCTGATAATGACGACACTAAGTTATTAAGCGCTTCGAGATAATTCCCTGGATGATCGAAATGAGGAAAATCTGTCGCCCAGAAAAACTTGTCGTTGCCAACATGGTCCACAATATGCGCCAATGCTTTTTCATCAGGATCACCAGAGATCCAGCATTGACGTTTAAAATAGTAGCTCGGTTTTTCTTTTAACAGGACACCCTTCCCCAGCGCGGTTTCGTATGTAGTGTCCATTCTGTCAAGTAAAGCGCCAATCCATCCTGCGCCGGACTCAAGCAACACCACTTTTACTTCGGGAAACTTATCGAACAAACCATACTGGAACAGTGCGAACAGCGCTTGCTGCGGCCCCTGCCCGCCGAGCACGTTATGATACCAGTCGGCCCACTTCATATCTTTGAAGCGTTGGTAGACACGTTTTGATGGATGCTCGGCCATGGGATGGATGCCCACGGGCACGCCTAGCTCCTGGGCCCTGGCCCAAAATGGATCATGGTCAGGATGCGCATGCGCTTTCATGGTCAGAGTAAAGGGGGCCACAAACGCGCCCTTGCAACCGGCCCTAACCGACCGTTCCAACTCATCGGCGGCGGATTGTCCATCGGCAAGCGAAATGTGCGCGATCGGAATGAGACGATCTTTATAGTCCGAGCAGAAGTCAACAATCCAGCGGTTATACGCCATTGCATACGCTAGCGACAACCCAGGATCTTCAGTTTCGCATTCCCAAGTCAGACCGATGCTCGGATACAAAATCGACGCGCGCAATCCTTCACGGTCCAGCAGCTCCACTCGCTCTTTCGGAATCATGGAGCCGAACGGGGCGGCTTCTTTATACGTGAGCTTAAGGGAAGCGGTCATCTCATCGGCATTGCGCCCCATGCCGCCAAGCAACGTAAAGGCTTTTATGTTAAAGAACTTCGATCGATGTCCTTCGATTTCCAGATACTCCTGGCCGTCATCGCCTAGCCGAACACGGATCGCCCGATCGCGATACTGCGGATCAATATATTTTTCCCACGTGTCTGGCGGCTCCAAAATGTGGCCGTCGGCGTCAACAATGTTGTTGTAGTTCAAATGAGGTAATGCGGTCATGCCTGCACTCCTTGTGAGTTTATGCTGAGCGCCGAGTAAAAATCTCCAGGACTCAGGACTCGTTACTCAGGACTCAGGATTGGATTATTGTTTCTTGTCTCCCCAGATTCTCACTGCAATGTAACTAGCAACAGCAAAAACAATTACGAACAACGAAACAATGATGAAACCTGTTTCATTCGGGTTCATAATTCACTCCTCTGGTGTGATGGCAAGGCCAATCACTACTGCAGCAACGGTAGCGACAAGACCGAAGAAGATCATAGCAGGAGATGTCGATGTTGCCGAGAAGATTTGGGTGACTACAGTTCCACCGAAGATCAACTTTCCCAAATCGAGCGTGAACTTCCCAAGTTCCCGCCGGCGTACTTTCCCCAGAGTGATCTTCACCTGTACGGCAACTCCTTAATTATTGAGCCCGTATACTTGTGCTACATTGTCTCCGAGAATACCACGTCTCGCCGGTTCTGAGAGCTGCGCCACAAGAGCGTCGAGGGCGGCCATGTATCCTTGGGTATGATCATCATGCGGATAATCGGTTGCCCAGAAAAATTTGTCTTTGCCGACATGCTCGATAATGTGCGCGAGCGCCGTTTCATCTGGGTCCGCAGAAATCCAGCACTGTCGTTGGAAGTAGAAACTGGGGTTCTCTTTGAGGGGGACGCTTTTTCCGAGCGCCGTGATGTACGCCGCGTCCATACGATCAATCATGTGACCGATCCAACCGGCCCCGGCTTCCAACATCACCACCTTCGCTTTAGGGAAACGATCAAAAAGGCCGTACTGGAAGAGCGCGAGAAATGCTTGTTGTGGTCCCTGCCCGCCGAGCACGTCATACCACCATTCGCCCCACTTGTTCAGTTCGCGAAAGCGCTGGTACACACGCCGTTTGGGCGGCTCGGCCACCGGATGAATCGCCACTGGCAAACCAAGATCTTGCGCCGCTGACCAAAACGGATCGTGATCCGGAAGCGCATGCGCTTTATTTGTGATCTTATACAGCACTACAAAAACG
>CAZUFQ010000233.1:4957-8984 GCA_964618735.1 uncultured Enterobacteriaceae bacterium | reverse complement strand
GGGTTAGAGGCCGCATGGTAGCCACGCCGACGCTGTACGGAGGCTGGCAATTAATCTTACACGGCGAACTGGCCGCCACGGACCGCCACACCCCGAATGCTCTGCGCTTCATTATAGAAGGTGAGGGCGCCTACACAGTGGTCGATGGAGAAAAGATGATGATGTCATTCGGCGATTTTGTTCTAACGCCCAACTGGACCTGGCATGATCACGGCAGCGAATCGACCGGGCCGGTTGTGTGGCTCGATGGTTTGGATATGCCGCTGACAATAATGCTGGAAGGAATGTTCTTCGAGCCCTATCCAGATGAGGCTCAGGCATGGACAAAACCTGTCAACAATTCTGTAGCTGAATATGGCAAGAGTGGGTTGTTGCCGACGTGGCGGCGATCCAGCGGGGTCCATTCACCTTTATTGAAATATAGTTGGAAAGACGCGCGCGAGGCGGTGGCAAGTTTCAGCAAGGATGCTGAGAGCCCGTTCGATGGTGCGATGCTAGAGTATGTGAATCCGATCAACGGCGGACCTGCGCTGCCAACCATGGCGAGTTTTCTTCAGCGGCTCAAGCCAGGCCAAAAGACGGAGGCGCACCGTCACAGCGCCAGCGTCATCTATTTGGCCGTGGAAGGTCACGGCCAGACCTTCATTGATGGGAAAGCATACAAGTGGTCGCCGGGTGATGTATTCGCCTTGCCGACTTGGTGCGCGCATGCCCACGAGAACCTTTCTGTCAGCGAAGACGCTATTCTCTTTTCTTTTAACGATGCCCCGGTCATGAAGGCGTTCAATCTGTACCGCGAACAAGCAATGTAGGAGAATTTGTCATGCTCCAGACTATGATTGTTGGCAGCTTGCCAAGACCAACGTGGTTAGCTCCCTCCGGGCAAATGTATCTCAGGTGGAATATTGCGGATGCGAACCTCAAAGAAGCGCAAGATGACGCCGTGATGTTGGTCATTGCCGATCAGGAAGAAGCTGGGCTCCATATTTTCACAGATGGTGAACAGCGTCGGCGGCACTATATTTCGGGGTTCACGGATAGGCTTGACGGTATTGACTCCAGCCGTTTGGTGAAAATTACTACCCGAGGCGGTCGTTATGGCCAGAACCTCGTCGATGCTGCTCGGGTTGTTGGTCCAGTGCGGCGACGCGGGTCGATCATGCGCGACGCGGTGCGATTTCTCAAAGCCCATACGAGCAAGCCAGTCAAAGTGACCCTGCCTGGTCCTATGACCACGACTGACACACTCGCTGACGAGTTCTACGGCAGTCGTCCTAAACTCGCGGCGGCGCTCGCCCAGCAGTTGAACGAAGAGGCGCTTGAGCTGGCTGCAGCTGGGGCTGACATCATTCAGTTCGATGAGCCCTGTTTCAATATCTACCTGGATGAAGTGGAAGAATGGGGCATTCGCATATTGGAAGATGCAGCCAAAGGCGTGAGCGCCAAGACTGCTGTCCACATCTGCTATGGCTACGGGGTGCCGCTTGTCCTCAATTGGAAAACGAAAAACACCGACTGGAGCCATTATCACCGGACACTGCCGCTTCTGCGCACCAGTTCTATCAACATGATTTCTGTCGAATGTGCTGCGTCTGGGGTTGACCCTGCCGTGCTTGCAGAAGCGAAGGGGAAAGATTTGATGGTAGGCGTAATTGACGTGGGGACGGAAGAGGTGGAGACCGCCGAAACCGTGGCGGCGCGGATTCGCAAAGCTCTACCCTACGTTGATCCGACACATCTCTATCCCTGCACCGACTGCGGTATGATCCCTCGCTCACGCACTGCGGCGCGCGGCAAAATGAAAGCTCTGGCCGACGGCGCTTGGCTCGTGAGGTCAGAGTTGACACAAAAAAGTCAGAAAGGAACGGTAATGGGCTACAAGCCTTCCGTCTAATGGACGGACCATTAGACCGTCTCTCGATTGCTAGACAGGCCGGTAGGTTAACTATACTGACTGTTTGTATGGGTTAACTATACTGACTGTTTGTATGGATAGATGGAGATGATTACTTATCAATGAATTCTTTGATTTGTGCTCTGACTTCTTCAGGGCGCTCATCCATTTCGTAATGTCCCGTACGCAGCACGACTTGCAGATTCGAGTTCGGAATAACATCTTTCAGTTTCTTGCCGAAGTCGAGCGGGACATAAGGATCCCCGTCCCCCCAGAGGAGTAACGTCGGAGTCTGGATTTTGCTTAAGTTGGGCGTGATTTCCTTCTCTAGCGTAGGCCGCAGGTCGAACTCGCGTACGCACTTGAGGAGGGCGGCGCGAGCGCCTGGGTCCTCATGAAACGGTTTGAGATAGTCATCAACCAGCGAAGGATTCATGGCGGCTTGATTCTCTACCCCATTGCGAAAGATGCGCTTGAGGAACCAGTCGCCAGTGAATAGGTCACCAATTAACTTTGTGCGCAATAAGCTGATGTGAAACGGAGAGGATTCGGGGTAGAGCGGCGCATTAAGGAGCAGGAGTTTTCGCACTTTTGCTGGGTTGCGAATGGTATAAAGAGCGGCGATCGGCGCGCCGATGTCGTGGCCAGCGATCAAGACGTGCTCCAAATGGAAGTTCTCTATAAATTTCGTTAGCTGGCTTACATAGGTCTCAATGCTATACGTTTGATTCTGGGGCTTTTCCGAAAGCCCGAAGCCCATCAAGTCCAGATTGTAAATAGTATTGCCGTAGGTGAGGCCCGGGGTGATATTGCGCCACAGATACGAATACGTGGGTAGCCCGTGCAAGAGAATGAGGGGTCGACGAAGCCTTTATTTTTTATAGTGCAGTGGCACGCCGTCGAATTTCATATAGTTTTCTTTGGGATACTTCTGCGCTAACTCTGCTGCTGTTAGGCTCGGAGCTGAAGATCCACAGCCCGCTAGGCTCAACATCAATACCAACGCCAACCCGCCTAAGCCCAAGCCCTGTTTCATGGTTCTTTTTTACTCCTTTATTTGTTGTTGGAAGATAATAGTGAGAGGTGACAAGTAAGAGTGAGGTTCGCACAAATACTGTGACCATGTTAGGGTATGTATCGTTCTGGGCGGCTACTGTAGCGCCGCTCTTCTTGCGCCACAAGTGCATGGTGGTCAGAAAAGGAAAGGAGAAATGTATGGCCGAAACCGGACTGTTTGACATTATGTATTCGACGCGCAGCATGCGTAAGTTGAAAACCGATTCCATTCCAGATGAAGTGCTGTATCAGATTCTGGAAGCTGGGACGCGTGCCCCCAGCGGCACAAATACACAACATTGGCGCTTCATAGTGGTGAAAGATCCAGCGGTCAAGAGACAAGTTCAAGCTATTTACCAGAAGGGGTGGGGCGAAGCGCGGGCAATGTATGATAACCGTCCTGGACCGGAGCACATCCCAACAGAAAAATTCCGTCGCCTATTGAATGCCGCCACGCATCTCGCTGATCATTTAGCTGAGGCTCCTGTCTTACTCTTCGCGTGCCTTAAAGAACGCTCGTTGCCGCCGCAGCTGGCGCCGAGGTTGGCGCGCTTAGCTGGGTCGAGCATCTACCCTGCTGTGCAGAATATCCTCTTAACGTGCCGGGCGTTGGGACTCGGCGCGACCCTCACGACTGTCGCGTCGCTGTATGAAGAAGACTTGAAAAAGGTCTTGGGGCTGCCCAATGACGTGAATACGTATGCGCTTTTGCCGATTGGCTATCCCTTAGGCAAATTCGGTCCGGTGTCGCGGTTACCAGTGGAAGAGGTAGCCTGCCTGGATCAGTGGGGAACACCATTTCGGAAGTGACAATACGCACAAGTGGGTCATTGCATCATCGGGCCATTGAGTCATTGATGCAATGACAAGATGATGCAATCTGACTGACTATGACTCAATCACTAAGCTATTTTTGCGTTTTGCGCTGCAGATTCATGGTGATGATCCACTCGTAGCCGTCTACCAGCGCCAGCCAAGCTGAAGCCAGAAGGTCGCGAGATTTGCGCATGGTGCTCAATTGCCGGCGACCATCGCTAAATTTTTGGATGGAAAGCACTTCTGCCATCTGGCCTTCAC